>JAYTZB010000197.1:0-3028 GCA_043742085.1 Polyangiaceae bacterium | reverse complement strand
GATGATGGACACGTATTCGAACATGGTCGGCGCTGCGAACAAGCAGACCGTCAAGGGCGTCGTCACCGGCAAGCCCGTCGCGAGCGGCGGCACGCTCGGCCGCGCCAAGGCCACCGGCCAAGGCGCCGTGTTCTGCACGGTGGAGTGGGCGAAGGAGAAGGCCTTCGAGCTCGAGGGCTCGACGATGTCCGTGCAAGGCTTCGGAAACGTCGGCTCGCACCTCGCGGTCATCCTCTCGCGCCTCGGCGTGTCGACCATCGCGGTCGGCGATCACTCCGGCTACATGGTGAACCCCGAAGGCTTCAACGCGCACAAGCTCCAGGACTGGGTCGAGGAGCACGGCTCGATCGCCGGCTATCCCGGAGGCAAGCCGATCACCCGCGAGGAGTTCTTCAAGCAGAAGGCCGACATCTTCGCGCCCTGCGCCCTCGAGAACCAGATCGGCGAGAGCGAAGCGCGCTGGATCGACTGCAAGGTCGTCGTCGAAGGCGCCAACGGTCCGTGCAATCCTGCCGGCGAGAAGATCCTCCTCGAGCGTGGCATCGACATCCTTCCGGACGTCCTCGCCAACTCCGGCGGCGTCACCGTCAGCTACTACGAGTGGGTCCAGAACAAGCGCTCCGAGAGCTGGACCGAGGAAGAGGTCGACGCGAAGCTCGAGAAGGCGATGACCCGCAGCTACCGCGAGGTCGCCGACTTCGCTCGCCAGAACAAGGTCGATCGCCGCATCGCGGCCTACGCCATCGCGCTGGCGCGCATCGAGGCGGTCTACAAGGAGCGCGAGATCTTCCCGTAGGCGCGAAGGGCGTACGATCCGCTCATGCCTTACGTGCGCACGCGGCTCGGCCGCCTCTTCTACGAAGAACGCGGGGAAGCTCGACGAGGAGGGGATCCTGCGATCATCCTCCTCCACGGCCTCCTGTTCGACGGCGGCATGTGGCGCGGACAGGTCGAGCCGCTCTCCGCGCTCGGTCGGGTGGTCGTCATGGACGGACCCGGTCATGGCAAGAGCGAGCCGCCGCCGAAGTTCACCATGGAGGAGCACGCAGACGCGCTCCTCGACACCCTCGGTGATCTCGACATCCCACGCGCGCTCCTCGTCGGCCTGTCGTGGGGCGGCATGGTGGCGATGCGCCTCGCGCTGCAGCATCCCGCGCGCGTCGCGGGCCTCGCGCTGCTCGATACGAGCGCCGAGGCGGAAGGCCGGCTCAAGCGCCTCCGCTATCGCGCGTTCGTGGCCATGCATCGGCGCATCGGGATGCCGTACCGCCTCTTCCAGAAGGAGGTGGCGCCGCTCATGTTCGCCGAGCACACGCGGAGGGAGCGGCCCGACCTGATCGAGAGCACTTATC
Organism: Polyangiaceae bacterium; assembly: GCA_043742085.1. Lineage (GTDB taxonomy): Bacteria > Myxococcota_A > Polyangia > Polyangiales > Polyangiaceae > Labilithrix. The sequence goes on along the minus strand of JAYTZB010000197.1, from coordinate 1,676 downwards.
GTCGCATCATGGGCTTCGATCGCGAAGGCGTCGCGCGCGCGGCACTCGCCGTCGTCGTTCATGGCTCGAGCATCCTCGAGAAGCTCGATCGCATCCGCGTACCCACGCTCGTGATGTGCGGGCGCGAGGATCGCGCGACCACGCCGGACATGAGCGAGAACATCGCGCGCGCCATCCCCGGATCGCGCCTCGTCATGCTCGACGACGTCGGCCACATGTCGACGCTCGAGGATCCCGACGCCGTGAACCAGCACCTCGTGCCGTTCGCGCGCAGCGTCGTGACGTCGTAGTCGTCGCTTCGTCGTCAGAGGTCCTTCGCCACCGCAACGATCAGCTCGCGCAGCCACACGTGCGCGGGGTCGACGTGCTGGCGCTCGTGCCATTGCATCGCCATGGTGAAGGTCGTCAGCTCGAGCGGCGGAGCAATGCGGCGCAGCCCGAGGAGCGGCGCGAGGCTCGCGGCCACGCGCGCCGCGAGCGTGAGCAGGAGATCCGTCTCGCGGACGACGTGCGGCGCGACCAGGAAATGCGGGATCTCCACCGCCACCCGCCGCTTCTTCCCGAGGCGAGCGAGCGCCGAGTCGACGACGCTTCCGCCTTCGCCTCGCGGCGCGACGAGCGCGTGGGGCAACGCCACGAAGTCGTCGAGCGAGAGGCGCTTCTTGACCACGGGGTGATCCTCGCGGACCACGCACACGAAGCCGTCGGAGACGAGATCCTGCGAGCGGATCCCGCGCGGAGATTCCTCGCCGTCGAGCTCGACGACGCCCATCGCGAGATCCAGCCGCCCTTCCGCGAGATCGGTGTTCACCGCGCCGGCGAGGTTGATGATCCGGATGTCGATGTTCGGCGCCTCGATCCACAGCCGGCGCAGGAGGCGCGGGAAGAGCACGAGCTCCATGTAGTCGTTCGAGGCGATGCGGAACTTGCGCGTCGAGAGCCGAGGGTCGAACGGCGCCGGCGACGTCATGAGACGGCCGATGTCCTCGAGGGCGCGCTCGAGCGGCGCCGCCATCGCCTCGGCGCGCGGCGTGGGGCGCATGCCGCTCGGCGTGCGCACGAGAAGCGGATCGCCGAGCAGCTCACGGAGCCTCGAGAGCGCGTGGCTCATGGCGGGCTGCGAGAGACCGACGCGCGCCGCTGCCCGCGTGACGTGACGCTCGGCGAGCAGCGCACGAAGCGCGACGAGCAGATTCAGGTCCATCCCCTCTAGATGCACTGCTTGCATGACCGGTATAGTTACCATCGATTGGGCGCATGACGAATGCGGGCTTAAGTTGAGCGTCGACCCAGGAGGTCTTCCCATGTTCGTCATCTCTGGAGTGTCTGGAAACACGGGCTCGATCGTCGCCGACGCGCTGCTCGAGCAGGGCAAGAAGGTCCGCGTCATCGTGCGTGACGCGAAGAAGGGCGAGCCCTGGAAGGCGCGGGGCGCCGAGGTCGCCACTGCCACCGTCGACGACGAGGCGGCGCTGACCAGGGCGTTCGCAGGCGCGACCGGCGTCTACGTGCTGTCGCCGCCGGATCTGGGCGCCACCGACTTCATCGCCGAGCGTCGGGCGACGGCCGAGACCATCGGTCGCGCCGTCACGAGCAGCAAGGTGCCGCACGTGGTCCTTCTCTCGTCGACGGGAGCGCAGCACGAGGCGGGCACCGGGCTCATCCGGACCGCGGCC
>JAYTZB010000196.1:0-2182 GCA_043742085.1 Polyangiaceae bacterium | reverse complement strand
GAGGTCGGAAGGCCGCGCGAAGCTTCGGATGCCATCGCTCTCGGGCCTAGCATCCTCGGGATCAGAGGGCCTAGTTTGTGGCAATGACGTCGGACGCCTCGAACGACCTCCGCTTCCGCAGCGCCACCCGCGACGACCTCGATCGCGTCCTCGAGATTCATCTGCCGTCGTTCCCCGACGAGCGCACCATCGACGAACGGAGCCGTAATTTCACGGCGAATCCGTTGGGAACGCTCGAGGACCTGGTGGTGGCCGACCGCGCGGGCGAGATCGTCGCGCAGGCGTTTCTGTTCCCGCTGGAGGCGTGGTTCGGCGGCCGCGCCGTCCGCGTCGGCGCCATCGCTTCCCTGGGCGTAGCGCCCGAGGTCCGGGGCCGGGGCATCGGGAACGCGCTCCTCCATCACCTCCATGTCGCCGCGGACGTCCGCGGCGACGCCCTCACGATGCTCCATGCGTTCCGCCAGAGCTTCTACGCGCGGCTCGGCTACGGCACGACCAGCTCGCGTCGTCGGCTGGTGATCGATCCCTGCTCGATCCCGGCATCCTGGCGGGCCCTCGCACGCGGTCGCGTCCGGCGCGCCCGCGGCGGCGACAAGGAGGGCATCCACGACGCGTACGCGAGAAGCGCGGCACGCGCGAGCGGCTGGCTCACGCGCACCGAGGTGCTCTGGGATCGCCGCCTCGCGCGCGAGCGCAGGCAGTTCTTCGTCGCCGATCGCCCGGCCAGCGAGGGCGGCGGGAGCGTCGCCGGCTACGTCGCGTTCGAGCTCGTACAGAGCGAGGCCCATGCCGCCACCAAGGTGGTCGTCGACGAGCTGGCCGCGGACGACGACGTGACGCGCCTCGCGCTCCTCGGCTCGCTCGCCGCGCTCCGCGACCAGATCGTGGCGATCGAGCTCGAGGTCGACGATCGCGATCCCCTCGAGCACGCGCTCGTCGACTCCGACGGGAGACGCCACGGCACGCACAGCGTCGAGCACGACCTCGGCACCATCGTCGGCGGCCCGATGGTGCGGATCGAGGACGTGCCGCGCGCCATCGAGGCACGCGGCTACGCGACGGACGGCGTGCTCGACATCGTCGTGCACGCGGCCGAGGGCGAGACCAACGGCGCGGGCGAGGAGATCGCGGTGTCGGTGAGGGTGACGGGCGGGCGGGCCGAGGTCTCGGCGGCGACACGAGGCGCCGCTTCGGCATTGCGGACGACGCGCGCGACGCTGTCGAGCCTCCTCTACGGCGGCCTCAAGCCCTCCGATGCGGCGCGGCTGGGGCTCGCCGACGCAGACGCGCGAACGCTCGCGCGCGCCGACGCCGTTCTTGCCATGGCGCCGGTCGCGCCCGTCGACGCTTTCTGACGATCGCGCTTTGCCCTATTTCGACGTGCTCTCCGCGCTCGTGAAGCGCTAGAGTCCGCCTCTTCTCCGGCTCTCATGCAGCGCGAACCGAACCCTCCGTCGGGACACGATCCGCGACTCGATCCGCATCCGGACGGGCGTCATGGGGCGCAGGACGACGACGCCGAGGCGTCGACCTTCGTGACGCGCCTCGGCACGGTGGTGGGCGGCGGCGTCCTCGCGGCAGCCGCCTCGTCGTTGCCTGCCGAGCTTCGCATCGGCGACGGCGGATCGATCGTCCGCGCCATCGAGCAGTGGCTCGCGCTCGCGGCGCTCCTGACGCCGCTCGCGATCCTCCTCGTCGCCGTGCTGCGTCGCGGGAGGACCGGGCTTTACATCCTCGCCGGTCCGCGCGCTCCGCTCTTCGCCGCCGCCGCTCTGTGGTGGGCGGTCCTCGAGCTCGGCGTGCTCTCGGTGTTCGGCGCGGTGCTGCGGGCGAAGACGCACCACCATGGCCTCGCCGGCGTCACATTCGCGATCCTCGCGCTCTTCTCGGGCCTCGTCATCGCGATGCTCGCGGTGCGCGGCGTTCGCATGCTGCTCAAGATGCCGTCGGCGGGACATCGCGTGGCGCTGATGGTGGTGGCAGGCGCTGCGTTCCTCGTGATTGCCCTCATCGGGATCCGTACGTCGCGTGCGCCGGGGCTGCACACCGCGGCAGCGATGGTCGACACGCTCGCGCTCGTCGTTTCGGGCGCGATCGCGTCGACGCGGGCGATGGCGCGCTGGCGTCCGCTCGCGGTGGGCGGCGTCCCGATGGCGGCGTTCATCCTGCTCCTCGGGTTCGC
>JAYTZB010000195.1:0-1603 GCA_043742085.1 Polyangiaceae bacterium | reverse complement strand
TCTGATCTCGGGTTCCTCCTCGCTCGCGCTCGTCACGGCCGCGTTCGTGGTCGGCTGCTCTGGCGCTGTCGCCGACGCGCCTGGCGGCACCGGCAACGGCGGCGACGCGGGCGGTACGGGCCCCGGCGCGGACAGCGGCACCGGCCCAGACGCAGCTCCGCACGTCGACGGCGGCGGACCGATCGGCACCGACGCGGGCACCTTCGATCCGATCTGGCCGTCGGACGCGCAGAAGCTCGTCGCCGACAGCCCGGGCGGCGGCTTCACGCCCATGCCGCCGGCGGGCTCCGCCTGCGCGTACGGCGCGCAGAAGTACACGGTCGACCTCGCGACGAAGGCCTTCGCCTTCGAGCGCTGCACCTCGGGGGCCACCCCGACGGACCCGCTCGTGATCGCCAAGGGGGGACGCATGCTCACCGCGGCCGAGCTCGGCACGCTCGACACGGCGATGAAGAGCCTCACGCCGCCCAAGGATCCGAAGGCGTGCGGCGCGGACAAGGGCGTCTACACGGTCACCGTGACGTCGCCGCGCGGCGACGCCACATTCTACGACAGCTTCTACGCGTGCACCGGTGGCGGGAAGACCTACGTCGACAACATCGACGGCGTCTTCGAAGCGTTCAGCAAGCTCGCCCCGATGTGAGCCGAGCGAAGGCCGCGGCGGATCGCGATCGATGTCGCTCAAGCCGCCGTGACGTCGACCGGCAACGCGGTGAACGCCGCGCTGCGACCGGCATGAAGAGCACGTTCCCGAACATCTCGTGCGCGGCGCGCAGGTGCGGGACGGTGTCGGTGGTCGCGGCCGAGTACATGTTCCGCGTGCCGAGCGTGCGGAGCGCGAGCTGCCCGACCGTCATCAGCCCCAGGTTGTGGGCGGTCGGATTGCCCTGGTACACGGCGAGCGCGTCGTGCCCGTACGTGCGGCGCACCCGCCGGAGGCCGTCGCCCGCGATCGCGATCGCCTCGTCCCACGACACCTCGCGGAAGGTCGAGCCTTCACGCACCAGCGGTCGCCGCAGCCGATCCGGATCGGCGTGCACATCCTGCATCCCGACCACCTTCGGGCAGACGTAGCCGCGGCTGATCGGGTCGTCGGGGTCGCCCCGCACGCCGAGCACGCGGTCGCCATCGACGTCGCCATCCACCTCGACGACGATCCCGCAGGTCGCGTCGCAGAGCGTGCACGTGCCGAGTCTCTGCATGCGGGACTGCGTAGAGGCTCTAACCCCCGAGCTGGAAGACCTTCTGGAACTCCACGAGGAGACCGACGTCGTTCGACTTGATGGCGCCCGAGAGGAACTCGGCGGGGCCGGGCGTGAACGCCTCGCGCACGATGCGCGTGAAGATGTCCGGGCTCGTCTTGAGGACGCAGTCGGCCGTGCCGCCCTCCGGCTTGCCCGGCTTCACCTCGCACTTCTCCTTCGAGATGCGCACGGTCCACTTCGCGTTCGCGTCGTCGCCGAGCGTGAAATAGAACGACATCGGCTTGTCGACGAGGCCGCCGTCGAACTTCTTCTCGAGATCGGCGAAGAGCGTGACGAGCGGGTGCGGTTTCGGTGCGTCGTTCTCGTCGAGGCTCTTCATGCGTGCGGTATCGATGATC
>JAYTZB010000194.1:0-7375 GCA_043742085.1 Polyangiaceae bacterium | reverse complement strand
CTCGCCGAAGCCGAAGAGGTCCTGCACGACCTCGAAGCGGTTCGACAGGAGGTGGGTGTCGAGGCCCAGGCCGCCCGTCGACTCCTTGATGCCGAAGCGACCCGTGAAAGGGCCGATGCGACGCGCGAACTGGATCGTGAAGCGGAACGCGTCGGTCGTCGTGGTGGTGACGGTGCGATAGTGCGCGGGGTCCTTCGGGTTCGTCGTGTCGGTGTCGGTCTGCGTGAAGCTCGTCTTGCCGCGCGGGTCGTTGATCAGCTCGATGACGTAGTACTTGTCCTCGCGAGGCTGGAGACGGAGCTCGACGTAGCACTTCACCGTGTTGGCGAGGAAGTTGTAGTCGCTGCGAAGGCCTACGATGGTCTGCAGCCGCCGCAGTCCGTCGACGTAGTCGTTGACGCCTTCGGCGACGCCCTGCACTTCGTTGATCAGCGCCTCGTCCTTCGTGAGTCGGCCGATGGTGCCTTCGCCGCGATCGACGCGACCGGCGACGCTGTCAATGTGACCGAGCGCGCTCTCGAGGCTCTTGCTCGCGCGGTTGATGCGCTCGGCGGTCTCGTGCAGCTCGCCGCCCTTGCCGCCTTCGCCTTGCGCGGCGAGCAGGCCCTTCACGTCCTCGGTGATGACGCGGACGTTGAGGAGGATCTTCTGTAGCTCGGGGCCGCTCGTCAGCGTGATGTGGTTCACGTTCTCGAGCGTGTCGTGGATGACGGTGCGGTTCTCGCGCACCGTGAGGTTGATGGCGTCGGTGGCCTCGGCGAGGTTCTTGAGGATCGAGGAGAGGTTGCGGCCGCCCTCCTCGCTGCCCACCGAGGCGGCGAGCTGCTGCGCGACCTTCTCGACGAGGTCGGCGATGCGCCCGACGGTCTCCTTGAGGTCCTCGACGGAGCGCGCCTCCGGCATGGTGAGGATCTCGTCGCCGTTCTTCTTGTCCGGCTCACCGATGCCCTCGGTGAGCACGATGATGTTCTCGCCGAGCAGGGAAGCGCTCTTCACCCCCAGGCGCGCGCTCTCGTGGAGCTTCACGTCGCCGTTGACGCGGATGTCGACGCGGGCTTGACCGTTCTCGAGGCGGATGTCGTCGATCTGTCCGACCGGGATGCCGGCGATCGCGACGCGCGAGTGCTTGGCGATTCCGGTCGCGTCCTTGATGTAGGAGTGGACGACGTAGCTCTTGCCGGTGCCGACCTGCGTCCCGATCGTCTTGAAGACGAGATAGGCCGCTCCCGCCGTCACCACGACGAAGATGCCGATCTTGGCCGCCTGCGAGACCTTAGCCATCTTCTCGCGGTCGTACGTTAGACGAGGCCGGCCCAAAGTTCACCGTCAAAGGTGGGAGGTTTGGCTCCCTAAATCGGAGGAGCCGCGCAACCGCGACGGGGCCGCTGCGTAGTGCAGGGCGTACTCGGGGGACGCGCGCGCGACGGCGCCAGGAGACGGAGATGGTGACGATCGACACGTTCGGGCTCGTCGGCACGACGATCGCCGACAAGTACGTGGTCGAGGCGGTGGCAGACTCCGGCGGAACGGCCGTCGTGTATCGCGCCTTCCATCGGCTCTGGAAGCGACCGGTCGCGCTCAAGGTCTTCCGTACGCCGTCGAACATCGGAGACGATGCGCGAGCTGCGCTCTTCGATCGCTTCGTGGTCGAGGGCCGTCTGCTCGCCGAGCTGAGCGAGCGGTGCTCGGCGGTCCTCCAGGCTCGCGACATCGGGACCGTGACCACGGCCGACGGCGAGTGGGTGCCTTACATGGTGCTCGAGTGGCTCGAGGGCGCGACGCTGGAGCGCGTGATGGAGCAGGAGGCCGCGCTGGGCACGCTGCCGCGGACGTTGCCGCAAGCGATGGAGCTGCTCGATCCCATCGCGCAGGCGCTGGGGCTCGCGCATCGACGAGGGATCGTCCATCGGGACGTGAAGCCGTCGAACATGTTCGTGGTGGGCCACGGCACCGCGGCGGGAGTGACGCTCAAGCTGCTCGACTTCGGGATCGCGAAGGTGGTCGAGGATGCGCGGGAGGCCGGCGCGTTCAAGCAGACCGGCGTCTTCACGGCGTTCACGCCCGCGTACGGGGCGCCGGAGCAGTTCTCGCGCGCCATCGGCACGACGGGGCCATGGACCGACGTGTTCGCCCTGGCGCTGGTCCTCCTCGAGCTGGTCAGCGGACGTGCGCCGCTCCCGGGTGCGACCATCGAGGAGCTCGGAGCGGCGTCGACGCGTGGCGACGAGCGCCCTTCGCTGGCGCGGCTCGGGATGACGCGCTCGGCGGAGGTGGAGGCGGTGTTCGCGCGCGCGGTGACGGTCGATCCGGCAGCGCGGTATGCGTCGGTGGAGGCGTTCTGGGCGGACCTGAGGCGCGTGGTCGGTGCGGAGAGCGCACGGGCGATCGCCATCGCGAACGTGGCGGCAGGCGTGGCTCTGAACGTGGTCACGGGCGCCAAGGTGCAGGAGTCGGCGATGCTCGTGCCGGCGCCGGTGCTCGCATCGCATCGCGAGCTGGTCGAGACGGTGCCGGCGCCGACATCCAGGCCGTCGAGCGCGCGTTCGAGATGGGCGATCGCGGCCGCTGCCGTGGCCGTTACCGTGTCCGTGACCGTCTGGAGTGTGTCGGCGTCGCGTCCGACGGCGAACGCGGCAGCGGTCCTCCCCGTGCCAGCGGCTCTCACCGCCGCCGCCGCCGCCGCCGCCGCGTCCGTGCCCGTCGCGCCTGCAGCAGCATGTCCCGCCAGCATGGTGATGGTGCCGGCGGGCGCGTTCTTCATGGGCTCGGACGAGCGCGACGTGGAGGCGCACGAGCGACCCGCGCACAAGGTGCGGTTGAATGCATATTGCATCGATCGCACGGAGGTCACGACGGCGGCGTTCGCGTCATGTGTGGAGAGCGGCGCGTGCCGGGGAGCGTGGGACGGCAACGATTGGCCCGACATCGAGAAGGGCGATCGCACGACGTTCGACCCGCTGTGCAATGCGCGATCGGTGGTGAGCCGCGGCGCGCATCCGGCGAACTGCGTGGACTGGGCACAGGCGCGAGAGTTCTGCGAGGCGGCGGGCGCGCGACTGCCGACCGAGGCCGAGTGGGAGCATGCCGCGCGGGGCACCGACGGTCGCCGCTACCCGTGGGGCGACGCGGAGCCCACGTCGTCGCGTCTGAACGCGTGCGGCGCCGAGTGTGTCTCCTGGGGGAAGAAGCGCGGCGTCGATCTGGTCGCGATGTATCGCGACGACGACGGCTGGCCGGCGACCGCCCCCGTGGGCTCGTTCCCGGCCGGCGCTTCTCCGTATGGCGCGCTCGACATGACGGGCAACGTCTGGGAGTGGGTCTCCGATCGGCACGGCCCGTACGCTTCCGCCGCGGCCGGCGAATCGCATGCGCCGACGGGAGCGGAGACCGGCGAGGAGCGTGTGCTGCGCGGCGGCGCCGCTACCGCTCACGGCGTGAGCGTGAAATCCACGTGGTCCACCGACACGACCGCGCCGTTCGCGTCGTACGCCGTGGCGGTCAGGGTCTTTTCGCCCATGAACTGGAACGTGTAGGCGAGCGCGAAGTCGTCCGACGCCCTCGTCGAGGTGCCGAAGTCGAGCGTTCCCTGGCTGTACACGACCTTCACCACGCTCGGCTTCGTCGCATGAGTCTTCACCACGAAGCCGTTCTTCAGAGTCGCGTCCTGCGTCGGCGCCACCCACCTCAGGCCGCCCGAGACCGCCACCGGCGCCGGGTCCGACGCCGTCCCGCTGCCGTCGGACGGCGCGGTGTCCGAGCCCACCGCCGCGCTCGACGTGCCACGCGTGCACGGGCCGCCCGGATCCTTGCCGTGGTACTCGTAGTGCCACGACTCCCGGCTCACCGTGCGCACGAAGCCGAACTTCGAGGCATTGCGCGCGAGCCAGGTCGACGTCGATACATCGAGCGCCAGGCCGTTCTGGTGATTCGAGAAGCCCGGCTTCGCCGCGAGGTTGCCGTTGTTGCAGCCGCCGTTCACGTAGCAGCTGTAGAGATGCTTCTGCTCCTCCATCGTGCGGAACCCGCTCGTCAAGGAGAGCCGCACGCCTTCGGTATTCGCCGCGGCCTGCATCTTCAGGAACGCGTGGCCCGTCGCCTTCGTGGTCGGCTTGCCGCCCACGTGGATGACCTGGATCGAGAACGGCCTGCCGCTCTGGTACGCGAGGTCCGTCCGCTCCTGACAGCTCACAGCGGATCGCAGCTCGTCGTTCGATTGACCGACCGGCTCCTCCTCCTGATCGCCGTCCGCACCGCCGACGTCGCCCTCGTCGCTCGTCGGCGCAGCGCACCCGACGAACGTGGAGAACGAAGCCATCGACGCGGCGAGCAACAACACGAGCGACTTGGAGACGAGCATCGGTACCTTTCGAGCTGGCAGCGCATACCTTTCAGCAACATGTATGCCTACCGATCGGTCCTCGATAGAAGCGCCAGATTTACCGCGTATTCGCGGCGACGGGCGCCACGTCGCGACGGGGCCGGCGGGTGGGCCGCCGGTGCGACGATCCACGGAACCCGACCAGGTCAGAGCGTGCGCGCGACCGCGGCCAGCCAGCTCCCGCGCGCATAGATGACGCAGTACGCCACCGCGCTCGCGACGTTCACCACCGCCACGCACTCGAAGAGGTTCGCGAGCGAGCCGTGCAGCACGCCCATCGCGACGAGGCAGAGCGGCACCTGCAAGAGCAGGATCACCGCGGCATCGATGGCGAAGGTGGTGCGCGTCGCGCCCGCTCCCGCCATCGCGTTGCCGAGCACGATGCCCGCGCCGAGCGCGAGATACGACGGCGCGACCACGTGCAGGTACGACAGCGCGATCGAGACCGGCACCACCTCGTCGTCGAACACGTGCAGGATCGCCTCGCCGTACGCGAACACCGCTGCGATGAGCAGCACGTTGGTGATGCCGTCGTAGGACATCGTGATCCAGCCGCTGCGCTTCGCTCGCGCGCTCTTCTGCGCGCCGAGGTTCTGTCCCACGAACGTCTGCGCCGCCGTCCCCCAGCCCATCGCCACGAAGAGCGCCATCGTGTCGAGGCGGAAGACGAGGCCCATCGCCGTCGTTGCCGTCTGATCTTCCTGCGTGGTGAAGAAGCGCGCGACGAGCGAGTTGACGAAGATCATCGCGCAGATGCGCAGGAAGAACTGCGCGCTCGACGGCCATGCCACCGAAGCGATCCGCGAGAGCTCGCGCCAGTCCGGAGCGCGCATGCCCTTCGGAGGGAACACGTCGAAGCGACGCGCGAGGATGATGACGTTCGGCACCAGCACGAGACACCGCGCGATGATGGTCGCCCACGCCGCGCCCAGCATGCCCATGCGGGGGATGTGCAGCGTCTGCGCGATCGATCCGGCCCATCCGAGGAACGCCGGCGCCGGTCCGGGACCGAAGATGAGGAGCACCGCGAGGAGCACGTTGAAGACGTTACCGCCGACGAGCAGCGCCACGGGCGTCTTGGCGGAGCCGAGCGCGCGCTGGATGTTCGTGAGCTGCAGCAGGAAGAAGATCGAGAAGCTCCCCGCCGTCGTGATGCGCAGGTACGTCGTTGCGATCTTCGCGACCTCGCCCTTCGCGCCGATGAGATCCTGGACGATCACGCCGGCGCCGAGCCCGCCGAGGAGCCCGAGGAAGACGCTGAGCACCGCGATGATGATCATCGACTGCCATGCGGCGCGCTGGATGCCCGCGTGATCGCCGGCGCCCTTCCTCTGCGAGAGGATCGCGCCGGCCGCGGTCGACACGCCGTAGCTCACGATGGTGCCGAGGGCCGCCACCTGATCGCAGATGCCGATCGCGCCCACCGCCGCTCCGACCTCGCCTACCGGGAGGCGCGCGATCAGGTACGCATCGACCAGGTTGAAGGTCGTCTGCAGCGCCATGCCGATCGCGAGCGGCGTTCCGAACCGTGCGACCTCGAGCGCGAGCGGCCCCGAGAGGATCCGGCTTTCTCGGTCCGCGGCCATTCGAGGCGGCGTTGTGTCAGGCTTTTCCCCGGCGGTCAAAGTGACGACTCCACACCGGAATTCCAGGTGCAGACCCCAGCCGCACCGGCGTCCAGTCGCGTTGCGCAACGGACCTAACCGCGCGGATGCTCATGCGCCCAAAACTGCGATTAGCCGAACTGTCCCGCGGAGTTGTCTTTCGACCGAGGAAGAGGCTAAGAGATCTCCATGGCCGGGAAGTCCGACGCGCCCGACGCGCCTCCGCGCGGAGCATCCTCGCCCGCGCCGAGCGAGCTCTCGCCGGCATTCGCAGCCCATGGCGCGCGCCCCTCACGCCGCGAGATCGTCAAGCGCATCGGCCTGTCGGCCGGCGTCCTGGCAGCGTCCGCCGCGCTCGGCAAGCTGACCTGGGATCACGGCGGCTTCGGTGCGGCATCCTCGACCGCCGCGCGGCAGGTCCGCGACTACCGCATGGCGCCGGGGGCGCAGCGCCCGGGCGACCTCGCCGAGCTCGCCATCGCCAGGCAGAAGGAGGGCGAGCCCGAGCTCCCCCCACCGACCGCCGAGCAGCTCGTTCGGCGCGCCATCGAGGCGATGGGCGGCATGAAGCGCTTCGTCAGCCGCGGTGACGTCGTCGTCGTGAAGCCGAACATCGGATGGGATCGCATGCCCATCCACGCGGCCAATACCAATCCCGACGTGGTCGGCGCCGTGATCCAGATGGCGTTCGAGGCCGGCGCGAAGAAGGTCGTCGTCGCCGACGGCTCGTGCAACGACCCGAACCGGTGCTTCCAGCGCTCCGGCATCTGGCGAAAGGCCTACAGCCTCGGCGCCGAGGTGGTGCTCCCGGCCGAGCATCGCTTCCGCACCACGCGCATGAAGGGCGAGATCCTCGACGAGTGGCCGATCTTCACCACGCTCGTCGACGCCGACAAGGTCATCAACGTGCCGGTCGCGAAGCATCACAACCTCGCCAAGTACACCGCGGCGATGAAGAACTGGTACGGCGTGCTCGGCGGTCGCCGCAATCGCCTCCACCAGAACATCGACGTGTCGATCGCCGACCTCGCGACGTTCATGCGTCCCACGCTGGTCGTGGTCGACGCGATGCGCGTGCTCATGCGTAACGGTCCGCAGGGCGGCAACATCGACGACACCAAGGTGATGAACACCGTGTTCGCCACCGTCGATCAGGTGGCGGCCGATGCCTTCGGTGCCACCTTGATCGGGCAGCACCGCGACAATATCCCGTATCTCAAGATGGGCCACGAGCGTGGTCTCGGCACCATGTACTGGGAGAACCTCCGGGTCCGGGAGGTCTGATGGCCGCCTCGACGTCGAGCAAGCCGCACGCAGGCGTCAGCCTCGACGTCGGCGCGATCGATCACGCCGCGCTCCACGAGTCGCGCTCGCTCGATCACACGCACGTGGA
>JAYTZB010000193.1:0-1621 GCA_043742085.1 Polyangiaceae bacterium | reverse complement strand
CACGGCGGCGATGCGCAGCCCCGCGCCCTGCGCCTCGGGCGGGGCAAAGGGCTCGAGCGCCGCCGCGAGCTCCGACACGGTCGCGAAGCGCTGCGCCGGGCTCTTCATCAGGCACTTCTGGATGATCGCCCACAGGGCGAGCGCCACGTCCGGCCGGAAGGTCGGGAGCGGCGTGGGCTCGTCCTTCAGGACCATGGCGCACAGAACGGGGACGGCGGCTGCGTCGAACGGCACGTGGGCGGAGACGAGCTCGTAGAGACAGACGCCCAGCGACCAGATGTCGGTCCTGAAGTCGATGTCGCGCGCCGCCTTCATCTGCTCGGGCGACATGTACTGCGGCGACCCCATCGCAGTGGCGGTCGCGGTCAGCGCGCGGTCCTGCATGTTCATGCTCTTGGCGAGGCCGAAGTCGAGCACCTTCACCAGGGGCTTGCCGTGCAGCTTCGTGGTCAGGAACAGGTTCCTCGGCTTGAGATCGCGATGGAGGATCCCCAGCGCGTGCGCCTCGGCGACCGCTTCGCAGGCCTGGAGGATGTAGCGACGGCAACGGGGATCGGCAGCGGGCCGCGCTCGCTCAGCGCGCCGAGGTCCTCGCCGTCGAGGAGCTCCATGACGATGTAGGGCGACCCGTTCGATCGCGCGCCGACGTCGACGACCTTGACGGCATGTTCGCTGCGAAGGCGGGCTGCAGCACGTGCGCCTCGCGCATGAAGCGTTCGACGAGGTCGGCATCCGGCGTGAGATGCGCCGGCAGCACCTTGATCGCGACGCGCTGCTGGAGCTCGATGTGCCGGGCGGAAGCGACGATGCCCATACCGCCTTGGCCGATGACGCGCTCGATGCGGTACTTCCCGCCGAGAACGTCGCCCGGCTCAGGTGCCGCGGCTCAGGTTGCGAATACGGGACGGTGGCGGATGGCCTCGACGAAGCGCCGTATCGTCGAGGTCAACGGGACGACGTCGTTCGCGACGACCTTCCAGTCGTCGGCGCGCAGCGTGGCGCGGAGCGTCGGAACAGCGAGCGCGCGGACCGACAGGGGCGCTCTCGAGGCGCATGCGTTCTTCACGTGCTCGGCGAACGTGCTGCGATGCCGAAGGCCGTTCCACACCACCTCGGGCAGCGCGCGAACGCCGAGCTGCGCGGACGTACCGAGCGCGTCGACGAGCACCAGGCCGCCGATCTCCGCCGGTGCCAGCGCGGCGAGCTCCGCGGCGATGGAGGAGGAGGCTCCGTGGCCGACGACGACGGGCGCTGCGAGCGGCAGGTAGCGAACGAGCTCGAGGGCCCATTCCGCGTAGCGCTTGGTGGTCCACGGCTCGGCGAGGCGGTCCGAGCCGCCAGAGCCCGGGAGCTCGACGCACACGACCGTGAAGGAGCGACAGAGCGTGCGGATCGCGCGGCGGTACGTGCGAGCGAGCGCCAGCGGGCTCGCGAGCAGGAGGAGCGGCGGACCCGAGCCGCAACAGAGGTAGCGAGCACGTGCGCCGTCCACCGTGGCCTCGCGATACGACGGCCAGAGGTCGCGGTGGGAAGGCCACAGCGAGCGAAGCCACGTCTCCGCGGTGCCGTCGTTGGGGGCCTCGTTCCGCACGGATCCTGTGGCTGCAGCGCGCGTGCCGCC
>JAYTZB010000192.1:0-11542 GCA_043742085.1 Polyangiaceae bacterium | reverse complement strand
CCTCCAGGGCGCCCGCGACTACATCGTCGAGAAGTACGGCAAGGACTTGATCCCCAAGGAGCCCAACGTCTTCAAGTCGAAGAAGAACTCGCAGGACGCGCACGAGGCGGTGCGTCCCACGTCGCTCGACTACCCGCCCGATGCCGTCCGCAAGCACCTCAAGGACGAGCAGTTCAAGCTGTACAAGCTGATCTGGGAGCGCTTCATCGCGAGCCAGATGAAGGACGCGATCTTCGACCAGACGTCGATCGACGTCGAGGCCAAGGCGAAGTCGTCGACGTACATGCTCCGCGCGAGCGGTCGCGTCCTCAAGTTCGCAGGCTGGCTCGAGGTCTACGGCGCCGGCGTCGAGAACGAGGCCCAGGCCGGCGGCGAGGAGCCCGAGGACAAGGCTCGAGAGGCCGGCGCAGGCGGCAAGGCCGAGGAGCCCGCCGAGGGCGAAGCCTCGCTTCCCGAGCTCAAAGAGGGCGACGTGCTCGAGCTCGTGTCGCCGCCCGGCGTGCTCGCCGAGCAGAAGTTCACGCAGCCGCCCGCTCGCTACAACGAAGGCTCGCTCGTCCGCGACCTCGAAGACCGCGGCATCGGTCGTCCCAGCACCTACGCCGAGATCATCAGCAAGGTGCAGGCGCGCGACTACGTCGAGAAGGTCGACGGTCGCTCGTTCCGCCCCACGCTGCTCGGCAAGATGGTGGTCGACGGCCTCCTTAGCAGCCAGCTCGAGTTCATGGATCCGACGTTCACGTCGAGCATGGAAGACGAGCTCGATCAGGTCGAAGCCGGCAAGGAGGAGCGCACCGTGCTCCTCTCGCGCTTCTACAAGAAGTTCCGCCAGCAGCTCGACGTCGGGAAGAAGGGCAAGCGCTGGAACCCCGAGCCCGTCCTCATGGAGGGCGAGTTCTGCGACGCATGCGGCCCGGACGGCACCGACGAGAAGCTCCGCGCCCTGCCGCGCGGCACGATGTCGAAGCGCTGGTCGAAGAACGGCTGGTTCGCCGGCTGCTCGAACTACCCGAAGTGCAAGACCACGCGCGACATGGGCGCGGACGGCAACGGCTCGGCGCCGCCGCGCGAGACCGAGTTCGATTGCGACAAGTGCGGAAAGAAGATGTCGATCCGTAGCGGTCGCTACGGCGAGTTCCTCTCCTGCACCGGCTACCCCGCGTGCAAGAACGCGCGGCCCGTGCCGCTCGGCGTGCCCTGCCCGAAGTGCGGCGGCGACATCATCGAGGTTCGCCCCAAGAAGAAGGGCGGAAAGACCTTCTACGGTTGCAGTCGCTACAACGACGAGACCGTGAAGTGCGACTTCAAGCTTTGGATGAAGCCCATCCCCGAGCCCTGCCCTTCGTGCGGCGCGAAGTATCTCGTCATGGGCGGCACCAAGGCCAAGCCCATGATCGCCTGCGCCGACAAGGAATGCGGCTACAAGCGCAACGTCGACGAAGAAGCGCCGATCCCGGCCGCTGGCGCCGTCCCGACGCCCGCGACCGGCGCGCAGCCGGCTCCGCCTCCTGCGTGAGCTGCTGAGCTGCTGAGCTGCTCTACGTGCTAGCGGCGAACGGCGTAGCCAACGCCGTCGCCGAGCGGTAGCACGACTGCGCGAAGCTGCGGATGCGAGACCAGGGCCTCGTTGAAGGCGCGTAGCGCGTCGACGCGGACCTTCTCGTTCGCCGGCACGTCCTTCTTCGCGACGAGCCCCTTCCAGAGCACGTTGTCCGCGATGACCACGCCGCGTGGCGAGAGCTTCGGGACCACGAGCTCGAGGTAGCGCGGATAGTCCTCCTTCACGCAGTCGATGTAGACGAGGTCGATCTCCTGCGCCGCGGCAGCGAGCTTCTCGAGCTCGGCGATGGCGTCGCCCTGTCGGACCTCCACCTGCTGATCGAGCTCGGCGCGCTTGATGTACCCGCGCGCGATCTTCACCGTGTCGGGATCCTTCTCGATGGTGATGATGCGCGCCGACGTGCCCGCGGCACGCGCGAGGACGATCGCGCCGTAGCCGATGTTGGTCCCCACCTCGACGATGGTGGTCGCGCCGCACGCGCGCGCGGTGACGGCGAGGAACGTGGCGACCTCGGGATCGCTGATCGGCTGGTGATGCTCCTTGGCGTACGCCTCCATCTCCACGAGGAGCTCGTCGCGTGCGGGCTCGAGGCCTTCGAGGTAGGTCGCCTGGTCGGCTCCGAGGATCGCGTCCGGCGCGTCCTTCACTTACTTCTTCACCTTCGGCTTCACTTCGACGATGTCGTCCTTCATCGGGGCGACGGCAGCGATGAGGTCGTTCTGCTCGTTTTCGCCGACCTTGTTCTCGTCGAGCGCGGCCTTGAGCGCCGACACGGTCGCGTTCCACTCGGGCTCGGTGATCTTCATGCCCTTGTGGGCATCCTTCATCGACTTGCCGGCGTATTCGCAGTCGCCGCCGGATTCCTTGCAGATCTGGTCGATCAGGTTGGTGCGGAACTTCTCGACCTTCTCCTTGGAGAGCTTAGCGAAGCGCTTCTTGACGACCTCGTTACCGACGAGGTTCTTGATGAACGCGTCGACGACCTTCGTGATGCCTTCCTTGTTGCCGAGGCGCTCGTAGAGGGACTTGGGCTTGGGCGGCTCGGCGGGCGCGGCGTCCTCGGGACCGGCGTCGGAGACGGTCTCGGTGATCATCGGCTCCTTCGGCGGCTGCTTCTTGCCGCAGGCGACAGTGCCGAAGCCCATCGCTCCGGTCGCCAGAGCAATGATGATCGAGCCGACGAAGAGGCGGGTGCGCATGGCCTACGTGTATAGGCGTGCCGTGCGAGGGGGATCCACAAAAAAAGCCCCGCCGTGAGGTCCGCTACAGAAGTGGGCATCCGCATGAAATGCGCTGTAAAACGAGGGTGGTGAGCAGCTCCGTCCGCCCACCCGTTTCACCGGCTCAAGCGGGTGCAGCGGGGTCCTCCGGCCCGCTCTCGTCGAGCGGAGGGCCAGGCACGGCATCCGTCCTGCCCACGGCGACGACGTGCATGCTCCTGATCGGCGACCGCGTCGTGCTCCGCGCGAATGCTCCGCCCGAGGCCGAGTACATCCTGTTCGAGATCGGCGACATCGAGCTGCGGTCGAGCGAGCCTGGTCGCGTCCGCGAGCATGGCTACCAGACGACCGTCGAGCGCGCCCGCGCGAGGCTCGCACAGGCCGGCGCCACCGCCGCGCTCGCCCATGAATGCGCGACAGTGATGCACCCCGTTTTGTCCGCAGCTTATGCGCGCGGACCCGCGGCCAGGCACGTCGCGCGCTATCTCGGGGCGCTCGAGCTCCTCCAGGCCGATCACTACGACGCGGGTGCGCACGTCTATCGTGGCGTGTTCGTCGACCTGCCGATGCTCGTGACCGATCTCGACATGCCTCCCGCCGCAGTGGCGCTACAGGCGCTCTATCTCGCGATGCTCCTCGAGAACGAGGCCGACGAGACCACGGTCTTCCTCTCCACCGACGCGTGGACGAAGCTGCGCAAGCCCGGCGAACGAACCCATCGTCGTCCCAACACCTCGGCGCTCCGCGACATTCGCTCTTCTCTGAGCGAGCTCGCAGGCCTCGACCCGCGGCCGACCATCCGCGAGCAGCTTCCGCGACAGGACGTCATCGCATTCGTGCGCGCGCGGGGCGAGACCGCGCCCGACGAGGACGCGCGCGCTCTCTACGCGTCGCTCGAGCGCGCCATTGCCGTGCGTGACATGCCGGATCGCGGACCGCTCTCCGACCCCGAGCTCTGGTCGATCGAGGTCCGGCTCGACACCGGTGATCACGAGGGCGTGCTCGAGTCGCTCGAGAGCGTCGAGCGTTCGCGCGGGCGGACCCCCGGAACGACGTACCTCCGCGCGCGCGCGTCACTGACGCTGCGGCTCGAGCCGCCGAAGCTGATCGCCGAGCGCGTATCGGCCCTCGCTCTGTCGATGACGTCGTTCCAGGAGCTGGGCCTCCTCGCCGCCGAGGCGTGGCTCGAGGCGGGCGATCCGCGTCGCGCGATGCCGTATGCGCGCGATCTCGTCGATGCGCCGGGCGTGGACGAAGGGCTCTTGCTGCGCGCGAAGCGGCTCCTCGCTCGCGCGGTCGGGGCCGCGCCGGAGAAGCACCAGACGCACGCGGACAGCATTCCCGCGGCAGCGATGCCCCCCAGCCAGAGGCCGCCCGAGGTCGCATCGAGGGGCGGCCGACCGTCGGTTGCCCCCGTCTCGGTGCCCGACCCCGAGGGCCTCAGCGCGTTCGCGTTCACGCCGGCGAAGAGCCGCGTGCCCACCGCGCGCGAGCGCGAGCGCGAGCGCGAGGACCAGCTGCCGCGCCCGTCGACGAGCCCTGGTCTCGGCTCGGCGCCGCCGCTTCCGAACAAGCGCGGGAACGCCGCGAGGGAGCGTGACTCCGATTCGCGCGCACCGATGGCCGCCGCGGCGGCTCCGTCGCGGGCCGCGCCGCCGCCGCTGCCGCCACGGCTCTCGGCTCCGCCACCCGTGCCGTCGCTGTTGGGGCCTCCGCAGCGGCCGTCGCTCTCCGCACCTCCGCCGCCGCCGGCTCCACCGTCATCGCCCGCTCCATCGCCGTCGTCGCTCGCGCCTGCGTCATCGCAGCGTGCCCCTTCGCCTCGGCCACCGCCGTTGCCTCGCCGTCGACCGCTCAGCGCCGACACGCTCCCGGCCACGCCGCCGCCGCCGCTCGAGCTCGATCTCGCGCCGCACGCCGACCTCGCAGCGTCGTTCACGCTCGATCTGCCTGGCCCCGAGTCGCTCCCGCCGAAGCCTTCGCTGCCCCCCGGCGATGGGCCCGAAGACGGGCGCAGTGCATCGCAGCCTCCGCGTCGCCGTCGCAGCATGGGCGTCGTGCAGATGGAGTCCCGCGCACCGCCGGGCTTCGATCCGCGTGCGGAGCCGGAGAACGATCCGCCGGTGCCGAGCATCTCCACGGTACCGCGCACCACCGGACGTGACGCGACCGCGATCAAGGAGACGCTGCGCGGCAGGGACCTCGAAGATGCGCGTCGCAATGCGCGCCGATCGTCGGTGCCGCCACCGCCCGCTCTTCCGCGCGAGGATGCGCACGCGCGACCCACACCGCTGCGCCCGCCGCCCTCGTCCCCCGCGCCGATGCCCCCGCGGTCGGGACGCAACGCACAGCCGAGCCGGCAGCCGCCGCCGCCTAGCTACGAGCCGCCGCCGATGCGCGCTCCGATGCCGACGCCGGTGCTCGATGCGGATCTCCCGCCGTCGTCGACCGAGCAGGTGGCGCGGACGCTCGAGCGCGAGAAGAACATCCAGCGCAACAGCTCGTCGAACCTCGGGCGTGCTCCGTCGGCGGTCGAGCTGGCGATGCACGGCGCGTCGCTTCCGCCGTATCGCCTCGAGAACCCGCCCCCACTGCCGAAGCCTCCGCTCCTCCCGAAGCTCGGTGGCACCCCCGACGAGCTGGCCGAGCATCTCGCGCTTCCCGCCGGGCTCGGCAATGACGGGCGTGCGTTCGATGCGCTGCCGAAGTCGGTCCTCGAAGCGCGTGTATCCTTCACGCTTCTCGCGCGGGAGGTCGGCCTCGATTACCGGCTGAAGCGCGGCATCGAGCTGCGCGCCGACGTCAGCGGTCTCGAGGCGATGCAGTCGGTCCTCCTCGAGTCGTTCCCCGAGCATGTCATCCGCACGCCGGAGGACGCCTACGAGCTCCGTCGTCATGGCGCGCTGCTGAGCGAGATCCTCGCGCGCCGGCTCGATGCGGAATGGATCGACATCTCGCCGAACGAGCTCGGCTACTGGGCGATGATCGTGCCTCCGGACACGCGGGTCTGGCCGTTCGGTCGCGTCGCGCGGCTCGTCGAGATGGGGCACAAGGAGCGCGATCTCGTGAGCTACTTCTTCGAGCTCCAGAGCCGCGCGCGCGGTCGTTGACGGTCCTACGACGACCTGCCCGGGGACGACGTGCCCGACGGCTGCTACGATGAACGACGGATGCCGCGCATCGAGCTCGAGCGTGTCGAGGAGGTCGATGAGAGCTCGCAGAGCTCCACGGAGAGCTTCGATCGACTTGCGTTCGCCGAGCGCGCGCTCGCGCTCGTGCGACCGCCCGGGACCACGGTCGCGATCTGTCCGGGCGCGCGACGCGTGCGGGTGCAGGCAGGCCGCCAGTGGGGCGCCGAGATCGGACGGCGCTGGGCGGTGCTCTCGGTGCCGATGAACGCGTCCCGCCACGCGATCGCGAGCGCGATCCTCGAGCTCTCTGACGGCACGGCGCCGCGTGCGTGGGCGCTCGATGTGCTGATCGCCGGCGTGGTCGGCTGGGATACGCCTTACCGCGGAAACGACCCGTGAGCCGCCCGGTCGGCCCGCGACCCACGCATCGAGCCGGCAGCGGGCCGAGGGAGCCGCACTACATCACGCGCATGGGCGCGCGCCGGATGCAGGACGAGCTCGTGGAGATCCGCACGAAGCAGCGGCCGAAGATCGTGCAGGACGTGGCTGACGCCGCGGCGCAGGGCGACCGGAGCGAGAACGCCGAGTACATCTACGGCAAGAAGAAGCTCCGCGAGATCGATCGGCGCATCGAGTACCTCACGAAGCGCCTCGAGACGGCCACCGTGGTCGGTCCCGACGACCGCGAGGGCAGCGCGAACGACCGCGTCTTCTTCGGCGCCTTCGTGGGCGTCGAGGACGAGGACGGCAAGGCCATCCGCTACCAGATCGTGGGCGCCGACGAGATCGATCTCGCGAAAGGGCGCATCAGCTATCGATCACCGCTAGGACGCGCCCTGCTGAAGCGGCAGGTCGGCGAGACGGTGGTGTTCGCAAAGCCGAGCGGCGAGGCGGAGCTGACCATCGTCAGCATCGCCTACGAGTGAGCTCCGCTCAGGGGGCGGCGTTGACGGTGATGCGGAACGACTCGCTCGTGCCGTTCGCGCCTTCGTGGAGGTAGCCGCTGGTGTTGACGCCCGGCGCAAGAGTGCGGTTCTTCGGGTCGGTGCCGCCTGCGGGCACCGGGTTGGCCGTGTCGCCGTGCACGAAGCCCGCGTTGCCGTGGACGATGTGCGGGACCGAGTCGGCGTTCTTCACGATGACGGTGATCGCGTTGCCGGTCTGCGTCTGGAGAGGCTGGGGCGCCGAGCCGAACATCGGACCGAACCAGCCATCGACGTAGCGCGTTCCGACGGCGGCGCGCATGGCGTCGGCGTTGACGGGGATGGTCATCGTGATCTTCGGATTGACCTTGAAGTTCGCGTTCGCGGTCGCCTCGACGGCTGCGCCGCCGGCCATGCCGGGCGCCGACGCCTTGATCACGAGCGGCGCGGAAGCACCGGGCGCGGACGGCACGGTGCCGGCGGGGATCTTGATGGTGAGCTTCGACGTCACCGCGGTCGTGTTGAGCGTCACCATCGCAGGGAGGAAGGAGCCCGTCGCGCCCGTGGGCAGCCCGGTGACGGACAGCGTCGCGGTCCCGGTGAAGCCGGCCTTCGGCTCCACGCTGACGGTGAGGTCGATCTGCCCGCCGAGGTCTGCGGACGGCGTGGCGTTGTCGACGGTGACGGCGAGCGTGCCCGCAGCAGTACCTGGGGTGGTGGGGGCAGGCGGCGGCGCGCTCGCGTTGGGGTTCACGGCATCCGCAGGCTCGTCGGGAGCGTTCGGGTCGTGCATCTGGTCCGTACCCACCGCGGGAATGCCCGTCGCGCCGTGTCCACGCTGGATACCCGTCGAGGAGCTCGCGTCGCCACAGCCGACAGCGAGGATGGAGACCGAAGCGAGTCCGATGGCGATGAGCAGGGCGTTCCGCATGGTTGCGACTGACTGCAAGGGTGACGCCATCGGCGGATCTGACGTGCGCCCTGATCTCTCACCTGGTGGGTGCAGCACCGTCGACCGGCGCTTCGCCGTCGCACACCCACGAAATGCCGCGATTCATGTGCTCGCAGGGGAAACGGGCGGGAGCAGAATGCGCAAATTTGCGCTCACCTCGAGGTCCTCGCGGCCCTCTGGTCGCGTCGCGATCCACGCCGGCCGCGGGCTCGCCCCCACACCACGAGGGGCAGCAGCCCCGTGGTGAGCCACGCGTGATCCAAGACCTTTTCGGTGCTGCCGACGACCTGACAACCGCACGTCGCGCGCCGCGCGGGGACCTCGTCGGGTCTGTCCGGAGCGCCGCCATCGGGCGCGTTGCCAGCATCGGCCGACGCCGTGGCGCGGGGCGGGCGCGGGAGGACCGCGACGCGCGTCTCGGGCCACGCCGCCGCGCAGAGACCGCCGCCGGCGTCCACCTCCGCGCCCGCTCCGCATGCGACGGGGCCGCGAACGTCGCCGAACGTCGCGATGGTGGACACGGTGGCGCCGCGATCGCGGGAGACGCCGATGGCCGGGCCGCCGAGCGTCGCCGGGTTCTCGCAGACGAAGAGCCGACCGCCGGGCGCATCATGAAGACAGAGCACGCCGTGGTTGGTGACGCGCTCGAAGTGCTCGCCGCGATCCGTCGATCGAAAGATGCCGTCCTGCGGTAGTCCCGAGCCCGCGAAGTACGTGAGGCCGTCGCCGCTCTTCGCGAAGCCGAACATCGCGCTGTCCATGGCGAGCACCTCCTTGAAGGTCTTGCCGCCGTCGGCGGTGACGAGGACGGTGCTGCCCGTCGTGTGGAGGTGACGAAGGAGGACGCGATTCGCATCCTTGGGATCGACGGCGGCGATGAAGAACGGCCCCGAGTGCTCGAGGGCGTTCGCGGCGCCGGTGATGGTCTTGCCGCCGTCGTCGGAGCGCCAAAGCCAGCCGCGCACCGTGCCGTAGGGCTGACCGCTGACGTAGATGCGCGACGGCTTCGACGGCGCGACCTCGATGGTCATCGGGTTGATGTTGTCGGGCATGCTGCCCATGCGCTGCCAGCGGGCGGCGCCTCCGTCGGAGCCCGCGGGCGACCGCCGCCAGATCGCGCCCGCGATCGAAGGTGCGCCGGTCAGGGCCCAGAGCGTGTCGCCCTTGGGATCGACGGTCAGGTCCTTCACTTGCTCGCCGTTCAGCTCGGTCGCCGTGTCGACGGTGCAGCCGTCGAGCGTCGAGACGAGACCGCGCTCGAGCCCGACCCAGAGTCGTCCGTCGCGCGTCACCGCGATGGGCGGATCCCACGAGCCGTCGTAGCCGAGCGCGCGCTCGCAGATCCATTGCCAGGTCGTACCGGCGTCGCGCGAGACCAGGATGCCGAACGTGGTGCGCAGGAAGATCGACGAGCCGTCGCCGCCTGGAACCGTCTCGAACGCCTGCGCTTGCGGGAAACGTCCGTTCGCACGTGCATCGCGGGTGCTACAAACGAGAGCGAGCGTGGTGAGCAGCGGCAACGCAGACAGAGCAGACACGAGGAGAGCGACGGCCGTTCGACGGAGCGCGAGCACGGCTCCGTTGTACCTCGGCGCATCGCGAGGTGTCGCGCTCGTCGCTCTGCTCTTCACGGCCGCGGCGTCGGCGTCGGTGGCGACCCTCGCCGGATGCTCTGGATGCTCGAAAAAACCGGGTTCCGGTGGATCGTCGGGCAGCGCGGCGACCGGCCCGACCACGCCGGGGATGGCCATCGCCATCGCGCCCGCGCACGCCGGGTACGTGACGAACAACGGCTCCGATTCCATCAGCGTCATCGATCGCGACGGCGACGCGGTGCTGAGCGTGCCGGTGGATCTCGACCCCGACGCGCACGAGGCGCCGCACCATCTCGCCATTGATTCAGCGTCGAGGACGGTCTTCGTCGCGCTCGCCTTCCCGCCGGAATCGAAGCCCGCGGCGGCGAACGCGAAGAGCGATCCGCACGCCAGCCACGGCAACGCGTCCGACGTCGGCAAGCTCGCTCGGCTCGATCTCGGGACGCTCGCCGTGCGCGCGTCGCAAGACGTCGACGAGAACCCCGGCGACGTGGTGCTCACGCACGATCGCAAGAGGGTGCTCGTGTCTCACTTCGACATGAAGCGCGCGATGGACGTGGCAGCGCGCGGCGGCGCCAGCCCGTCCACGATGTTCGCGCAGCTGGTGGTATTCGATGCGAATGACATGAAGCGCCTCGGCTCGCGCCCGGTGTGCGTCGCGCCGCACGGAATCACCGTGACGAACGACGACCGCACGGCATATGTCGCTTGCTACGGATCCGACGAGCTCGCGGTGGTCGATCTCGCGAGCGAAGGCCTGTCGAGCTCGCGCATTCCGCTCGGCGCCGCCCAGGGCGTACCCGGCGTGCCGCGCTTCGGCCCGTACTCGGCGACGCTCTCGCCGGACGAGAAGCTGGTGGTGGTCGCGGATCTCGAGGGGCAGGACATCCGCGTCCTCGATCGCGAGACCAAGCGCTTCTTGCCGGACAAGAGCGTCCCGCTCGCGGCGAAGGCCTTCATGCCGGCGTTCATCGACGCGCACACGCTGCTCGTTCCCACGCAGTCGCCGGATGGCCTCGTGCGCATCGATCTGGATCGCGCGAAGGTGGAGCGACGTAGCTCGTTCGCGCGCGACCAGTGCGCGTTGCCTCATGTCGTGCGCGTCGCGAAGGACGGACGCGTCTATCTCGTGTGCGAGGGCGATCACCGCGGACCGGGCAGCGTGCTCGAGATCGATCCGAGCACCCTCGAGACGAAGAAGCGCTGGGCGGTGGGCGTCTATCCCGACGGCCTCGCGTTCGGCGACGAGTGAATCAGGGCGCGTCGCGGCAGCAGCGCGCACCGACCTGCTTGCCCTGATAGACCTCGCCGTGACCGGTGGTGGCGGCGCGACACGTGTTCTTTCCCGGCAGCCACCACGCGCCCTTCATGCTGGAGCGATCGGGGGCCTTGCCCTTGTCGAGCGTCGTCCATTCCTCGACGTTGCCGGACATGTCGTGGACGCCGAACGGCGATACGCACTTCGGGAACTCGCTGACCGGAACGCGGAGGTCCTTGAGGCCGCTGCCGGGCATTCCGAGGTCGCTCCGGTCGATGTTGCAGGCCTTCCCGTCGCGGGTGAAGCCGTCGCCGTAGGGATACGGATGCATGTCCGGCCCCTCACATGCGAACTGCCACTCGCTCTCGAGACAGAGACGCCCGCCACGCGTCGCGCAGATCTCGCCGGCGCTGGTCCATGACGTGTTGGCGAGGGGCAACGTCTCGCCCGGCGCGACGTACTCCTCGCGATCGATGCAGAACCGCCGCTTCTCGCGCGGCGCCGTGCATGCCGCGGGGCGCTTGTACTCGCCGCATCGGTAGTCGTGGTACGGCCCCGGCGGGTCGAGCCAACGCAAGCAGACGTGCTCGACCACGGGACAGTACTCGCCCTCGACGAGAACCATCTCGGCGGGACATCCCCCACCATCCGGTCCGGTGCTCGGGCTCGTGCTCGCGCCCGCGTCCGCGCTCGCACTCGCACTCGCCGCCGCGCTCGCGAGCGGCGCGCCGTCGTTGCGCCCGCGCGTCGAGCACGCCGCGATCGCTCCGATCGCCACGATCCCCACGACCGCGATCCGCCTCTGCCCCGCACCCGCCGACTGCCCGCGAACGCCCATGCTCTCCCCTCTCGCCACGCGCGAGCCCACGCGAAATCAACGCGCGGCCGCACGAAACGATGCC
>JAYTZB010000191.1:0-1514 GCA_043742085.1 Polyangiaceae bacterium | reverse complement strand
CTGCCCTGCGTGAGCTCCATCACCTTCGCCGCGAAGCGCGGCTCACCGTTCGCGGTGGTCGCCACGATCCCCGCGCTCATGCCGAGCTCGCGGGCGCGTTCGAGCTTGGCCGCAGTCCGTGCGGTGCCGATCGAGCGAGCGCCGATGGCACGCGCGATCTGGATGGCAGCGGTGCCGACGCCGCTGCCGGCCGCATGCACGAGCACCACGTCGCCGGCGGCAAGCCCGGCCTGCACGACCATCGCGTCGTACGCGGTGACGAACGCCTCCGGAACCGCGGCGGCGTCGACGAAGTCGAGCTCGGCCGGGATGCGGGACAGCGTCCTCGCGTGGACCACCACCGCCTCGGCGTAGGCGCCGCCGCTCACGACGCCGAACACGCGATCGCCCAGCGCGAGGTCGGTCACGCCCTCGCCGACGGCATCGATCTCACCGGCGAGCTCGAGCCCAGGAATGTCCTGCGGCGCATCGGCCGGTGCCGGGTAAGCGCCGCGGACCTGCATGAGGTCGGCGCGATTCACGGCGCATGCGCGGATACGAACGCGGACCTGACCCGGCGCCGGCTCCGGCGTCTCGACGTCGCGGAGCTCGAGCACCTCGGGTCCACCAGGCTTCGTGATGACGATCGCGCGCATGCTTCATAGTCCCCTTGATGCGCGCGATTTGGTAGAAGCGTCACAGCAATGTCCGTGACGCACCGACCGATCGTCCGCAGCTTCAAGCGCAAGTACACCAAGGAGGCTGCGGCTCACGTTCGCGCCGGTGGGCACGCGATCGTCTGGGAGAACGACAACCGCGCGCTCCTCCTCTTCCAGTCGCCGCCCAAGGACGTGCCGGAGGACTACGGCGCGTGGGCCGTCTACGACATGGGCAAGTGGCGCTGGCACACCCACGAGCGCGGTACGTTCAAGGGCCTCGCCACCACGCTGATCCCGCGCGACTGCCTGTGGATCGCCAAGCGGCGCACCGAGCGCGACTCGATCCATCCCGGACCGACGCGCAAGATGGATCTCGATTGCACGAGCTGCGCGGCGTGCTGCCGTGACAACGAGGTGATCCTCCAGGATGACGACATCAAGCGCTTCAAGGACGCGGGGCGCGGCGAGCTCGCGCGGGCTCCGTTCGCCAAGCGCAACGCCGACGGCCGTCTCGTCCTCACGCTCCTCCCCAACAAGAAGTGCCGCCATCTCAAGCGCGACAACAAGTGCGGGATCTACGAGCTGCGCCCGCATCCGTGCAGCGAGTTCCCCGCGGGCAGCGAGTGCTGCCTCTTCGCCCGCGAAGACGTCCTCGGGATCTACGACGGCGTGAAGCCCGCGCCCGAAGCCGAAGACGCGAACTGAGCCTTACTTTTTGGGGGCCGCGTCCGGTGCGCCGGCGTCGACGGCGCTAGCCGTCGCGGCCGCCGGCTTGTCCGGTGACGCCGTGAGCAGCGCTTCGAGGCGCGTGCGCGCGATCGGGACCGTGGTCGCGTCCTTCGCGGCGTGATCGACGAGGACGCGGCCGTCCTTCGG
>JAYTZB010000190.1:0-2573 GCA_043742085.1 Polyangiaceae bacterium | reverse complement strand
GCGCTCGAACGGAGGTTCGCGAAGCTGCGCGTGTCGCTCGTGAACCAGCTCTTCGTCGTCCTCGACGCGAAGGCCGGCGTCTCCGACATGCTCGCCGCGTATCGCGCGGCGATCGCGCGTGACGCCGCCGACCCCGTCACGGTCCGGCTCGCCGCATGGGCGATGATGAGCGGCCGTACGGCCGAGGCGGACTTCTTCCCTTCTCGCGTGCAGGGACTGCGGCTGCTCGCCGATGCCCTCGAGTCGCGGCGAGGTGACGTGCCGCGCGAGGATCTCGAGTTCTGCCTCCTCGCCTCGTTCGCGCTCTCGGTCGTCTGGACGGTGGGCGGGCCGGTGCTCGCCGGTGCCCTCGGCAAGAGGGCCCAGGGCAGCGACCTGCGCTTCGAGACCCGCGTCACACGGATGATCGACGGTTACCTGCGCGACGCCGCAAGGTCTCGCGCCGTGGCCCCCTAGCGCGAGCTTGGAGCCACGCCCGGCCGGTTGCGGCCCATCCCCGCAGATGGCATGTTCCTCCCGATGGTCTCGACGTCTGCGCGGCAATCCGACCCGCGTGATTCCCGCGTGAGCTCGCATCCGGCGGAGCGCGTCATCCTCTTCGTCGAGGACGTGCTCGAGCAGCGAGAGGCGGCGATCGTGCTCCTCCGTGAGCGCGGGTACGTCGTCGTCGAGGCTACCGACGGTGGCCAGGCCGTGAGGCACGCGGCGAAGCGGATCCCGGACGTCGTCGTGATGGACGTTTCGCTGCCGGTGATGGACGGCATCGAGGCGATCCGCAGGATCCGTGCGCTCGCGGGAAAGAAGCGCCCGCACGTGATCGTGATGAGCGGACAGCTCGACGCGCGGACCCGTCAGCTCGCTTTCGAGGCGGGCTGCGACCAGTACATCACCAAGCCCTGCGGTATCGACGCGCTCGCGGCCTCGCTGGACGCGTACTTCGTGAAACGCGACGGCCCGTAGGGGTTCGTCGTCGGCCGCCCGTGGAGAAGCCGCCACGCCCGGGCCCGAAAAGGTGTCTTATGGACGGTAGGACGCCGAATCGACGGCGCCCATCACGCGAACAGGACGGCGACTCATGGGTGACAAATCTCCGAAGGCGAAGAACAAGGCGAAGAAGCAGGACACGAACAGCAAGAGCCAGAAGGACGCCGCCGCCAAGGCCAAGGCGACCCCGTCGGGCGGTCAGAACGCCAAGAAGAAGGGCTGATCCCAGCTCGCGCGACCCGTCCGCCGCGCGACACAGGTCGCGCGCAGACGGCGCGCGCGACGCCGCGCGCGACGCCGCGTAGAACACCGGCGCGCCCGGGTGGACTCGAACCACCGGCCACCCGCTTAGAAGGCGGGCGCTCTATCCAACTGAGCTACGGGCGCCTGAGGGCATTCTACTACCTCATCTGCAGCTCGCCTGCGAAGACGTCCCGCCGGGCCGCGTCTCGACTATGCTCCGCCGTTCCATGGGAACGGCTGCTGACGGATTACGTAGTGAGGTCCTGAACGCGGCGTTCGACGAGGCCCTGAAGGGGCGTCCCGAACGCCTCTTCGTGCAGCTCAGGATCCAGTCCGGGCTCCCCGGCACGCGAATGAACACCATTCTCGCGCAGGGCTTCGCGCACGAGTGCGCGGCGAGGGGGAAGGTCACCGACAAGCTCGTCCTCGCGATGTGCCAGCTGCCCGAGGGCGCGCCCGGCCAGAGCGAGAACGAGTTCCACGTCGCGTGCGGCGTCCTCGCCATCGGCGCCCGCGCCACGAGCGAGCCGAAGGATCTCGCGCTGCGCAAGAAGGCGCTCGGCATTCTCCACGACGCCTCCGACGACGTGCGCTTCCGCGTGCGCGAGGTCGTTCCCCTCGCGCTCGGCAAGCTCGGCGCCGTCCTGGGCGACGTGCTCGTGTATGACCTGGCGTCCTGGACGGACGGCTTCTTCCAGGCAAGCGCTGCGCTCCTCGGCATGGCGCAGCCGAATTTCCTTCCGCGCATCGACGACATGGACGCCGCGCTGGCGCGCCTCGACGAGGCGTACGCGCTCGCCAAGAACGCCGCGCGATCCATGGCGCGTTATCCGGGCCGCAAGGCGCTCGTCGATGCTCTCTCGATCGCGCCGGGCGCGCTCGCGGGACGCTTCGGCGTGCCCGTCTTCGACCACCTCGTGACGTGGTCGAACAGCGAAGACCACGAGCTCCGCGGCGCGATCGAGGCGTCGATCAAATCCGACAAGCTCGCGAGCCGCTACGCGCCCGAGATCAAGCGGGTCCGAGCCGCTCTCGCCGCCGCGCTCCCGCCGCCGCGCGATCCCACCCTCGCCGTGAAGGGCATGCGCGGCCGCGGCAAGAAGCGCAGCCGCCGTCTCTAGTCGACACCGCCGCGCTCGACACGGCGACGATCTCAGCGCGGCGCGGGCGGCATCGACGTGCGCGACGGGCGGAGCGACGGAGGCACGCTCTCGTCGGTGGTGCGGAGGCTGCGAGGCTGGAGCGAAGCGGGCACGCGCTCGTTGAGCTCGGCGGCGTCGTTCACGATCTTGGTCGCCGCTGCCGCGCGCGCCGTCTTCTCGGAGAGCGTCGCGTGATCGACGACG
>JAYTZB010000189.1:0-3435 GCA_043742085.1 Polyangiaceae bacterium | reverse complement strand
AGCACGGCCATCTGCTCGGGAACGGGAGGGAAACGGTCCGTCATGACGGCCCGCAGGCTAGTACGGGGCTCAGCCGGGATACACGCCGATCAC
The DNA here is from genome assembly GCA_043742085.1 of Polyangiaceae bacterium. Taxonomy (GTDB): domain Bacteria; phylum Myxococcota_A; class Polyangia; order Polyangiales; family Polyangiaceae; genus Labilithrix. The sequence continues at coordinate 3,342 of JAYTZB010000189.1, read as the reverse complement.
GTAGTCGCGGAGGACGCGGACCTCGAACTCCGACCTCCGGCTGGCCCAGCGCACGAGATCGCCCATCGAGATGATGCCGACCACGACGTTCTCCACGACGACGGGGAGGTGGCGGACGCGCCTCTCGGTCATCAGCGCCATTGCCTCCTCGGGCTCGCGATCCGGGTCGATGCAGAGCACGTCCCGGCTCATGATCTCGGCGACGTGCGTGCTTGCCGCAGGGCGCTGCTGCAGCACGAGCCGGTTCATGATGTCGCGCTCGGTGATGATACCGATGGGCTCGTCGTTGACCTCGACGAGCAGCGCGCCGACGTGCGTTCGGCACATCTTCTCGACCGCAGCGAGAACCGTGGCCTCCGGCGTCACGTAGTGAACGGTCGGATCTTTGGCTTCGAGAATGGTCCGGAGCGCGCTCATGGTGTGTCCTCCCCGCGGTGGACACAGGTGGAGCAAGCGCCGGACCAAGGCGCTCGCGAAGGTCGCTCAGTCGTCCTTGTCGTCGCCGCCGGTGATCGTGGCGTGCGTGAGGCGGCTGTTGTTGACGAGCTCCTTGAGCTCCTTGCCGACCTTGAAGAAGGGAAGCCTCTTCGGCGGGACCGGCACCGGCGCGCCCGTGCGCGGGTTGCGACCTGAATACGCCTTGTACGGACGCACCGTGAAGCTGCCGAAGCCGCGGATCTCGATGCCCTCGCCGCGCTGAAGCGCTTCGGTCATCGCCTCGAAGACGCAGTTGACCACGAGCTCGGCCCTCGCCTTCGTGAGCTGGCTTCGCGCCGCCATCGCGTCGATGAGTTCACTCTTCGTCATCTCGTACCTCCGCGGTGTTCCGAGTGCTGTTGCGACATGCCTCGGCGTCGGAACGCCCCCCGCCGTCTGCTAGGGAAGCGAAGTTCTGGCAAATCGTCAACGAGATCCCGCCATTAGGAACGGCGGGCGCCTCGTCTCGGCGCGGTTTCGGCCCCGAATAGGCAGTTTTCTACTAGGGGAGGCGCTTCAAAAGGATGCGGTCGACGGTGACTCCGCCGCCGGTGGCCTCGAGCACCAAATGGGCGGCCGGGGCGGTGAGGTCGGCCTCGTGGAGCGGGAGATCGGCGCATGCGAGGCCGCGTGCGGTGGGAAGGTCGGCCCAGTCCCAGCGCTCCTTGCCGAAGGTGAGCGCGCCCGCGGTGGCGCTCGGCCCTCGCGTCGTTGCGAACGGCAAGCTCGTGCCTTGCACGATGCGGACGGAGATCGAGTAACGACCGGACTGCGGAACGGGGACCGTGAGCGTCGCGCGCGCCTGACCCGCGACCGGCGTCGGCACCAGCAGCAGTCCGCGTGATCCGGAGGCGCACGAATCGGCGAACGCCGGCACCGCGAAGCCGCCGCTCTGCGCCAGCACCGGCCAGTCCGCCTCGGCCTCGAACCGCAACGACTCGGCGGACGCCGGAGGCGCCCACGGAACCACCACCGGCACGACGGTCTGCGCCTGCGGCGGAGCACCCGGGGGCGGCGGCGTGTCGGGTTGCGGGATGTCGAACTTGTAGAGGAACGTCGGCGGGTGCTCGAGCCGGTCGAAGAGAATCCGATCGCGGTCGTCGTTGTGGAGGCGCGCGACGACGATGCCGTCCTTGATGCGCGCCTCGGGATCGTGGCCGAGCGCGAAGCCGTGATCGGTGTCGACGAAGACGAGACCGGTCGTGACGTTGGATCGGACGAGGAGGTCGGGCTCGAACATCGGCCGGCCGCCGTCGCGATCGGCGAGCTTGATGTGGTCGAACGACGCGTGCACCGCGAAGCCCGCGAGCGAGACAGCGAGCACGACGTATGCCGCACGGAGGTAACGCGGCGCCGATACGAGCCTCGCGATCGCGAGGGCCACGAGCGCGTGCTCGAGCGGCAGCACGTCCGCGAGGAGCCGTGCGCCGCCGCCCGGGTAGTTTCCGTCGAAGTAGAAGGGCGCGTACGCGAGGACGTGGAGGGCGATCACCGCGAGCACCGCCAGTACCGCGGGGCTGCGCTTCAACGCGCCTCGCGCGCGCGCGAGGGGAACGAGGACGAGGAGCGTGAGCGGCTCGAGGTTCGTGACGTCGAGCAGGTGCATGCGCAGTCGCCGCAACGTCGTGCCCGCCGCGGCGACGAAGCCGAAGCCGTTCTTCAGGCGCGCCGCCACGAACTCGCCGTGCTCGTGGAGACATCCCGCCGAGGCGCCCGCGCCGAAGCAACCAGGCGGCCCGTCGCTGGTTGCATAATACATGCGTTGCGAGGAGGCCAGCCATGCTCCGGTGGCTGCGTGCTGCGCCAGCAGGAGGATCACCACGCCCGGCAGGGTCGCCATGAGGAACCTGCGCACGACGACAGTGGGGCTCTCGCCGCGTGCCCTGACGCGAAGCAGCACCACCAGCGTCACGACGCCCACGGCGAGCGCCGAGACCGGCCGCGTTGCCACCACGGCTCCGACGACGAGCCCGGCGATCACCACGCGACGGCGCAGCGCGGCCTCGAGGGCGAGCGCGATGCCGAGCGCAGTGGCCCCGTGCGCCATGGTATCGGCCGTGTGGTAGCGGAGCGCGCCGCAGACGAGAGAGAGGAGTGCGGCGGTGCGCGCGATCGCCTCGGCGCTCTCGGCCGATGTTCCGGGCGCATCCTCGGCGATGGCGCGCGCGAGGCGATAGGTGGCGATCACGAGCGCGGCGGCGATGGCCGGTCCGATCACCATCGGTGCGCCCATGCCGAAGCCGAGGGCGAGGAGGATGGGGTAGCCGGGTGGGAAGATCCCGGCCATCACGCCGTCGCCGCCGCCCCCTCCGCCGCTCACCTCACGATAGAGGAGGAAGCGTCCGCGGAACGAGCCGCTCGGCTCCATGACCGGCCACGAGATGTCGCCGTGCGAGAGCGCGCGCCCCTGCAAGAAATACGTGGTGGCGTCGACGATGCGCGGCCCGCCGCGCAGGTAGAAGGCGACGTAGGCGATGGAGAGGAGCGCCGCGAAGAAGGCGGTGATCCACAGGAAGAGATGACGCGGCAGCGGCGTCGGTCCGAGACCGAGCAGCGAACGACCGCGCCCGAACAGCGCGCACAGGAGCGCGAGCACCCCCAGCGCCGCCGCGAGCTTCGCCGCCTCGTCCGGCGGGCGCCCCCACGACCCGATCAGATCGTGCAGCTTCTGCGCGAACGTCGGCGTGATGGCGGTCGCCGCGGGCACCAGCGCCGTCATCATTGCGTGATCCACTCGTGGTAGTCCACGAAGTCCCCGGGTCCGTCGTTCACGAGCTCGATGCGCATCTGCGCCGTGACGCGGCCGGCAGGGATGGCGACCGCGGTCTCGACCCAGCCCAGGGTGCGATCGAGCGCGATCACGCC
>JAYTZB010000188.1:0-2787 GCA_043742085.1 Polyangiaceae bacterium | reverse complement strand
CACCGTTTAAGCGCCCAAAACGCCTCGTTTGGGCTTTCCGTTGCTTGACGCGCGTGCGGACCGATACACTTGTCCAAGTGAGCGGCGGGCCCGTCTTGGTCGTCGACGATGACATGGTTTCGCGCCATGTCCTCGGGCAAGCCCTCTCGAGCGCGAAGCTCGAGCATGTCGCCGTGGGCTCGGGTGCCGAGGCGCTCGCGCAGATCGAGAAGGTCCATCCGTCGATCGTCCTGCTCGACCTCGTGATGCCGGCGCCCGACGGGTATCAGATCCTGCGCATCTTGCGGGCGCGTCCCGAGACGCGCGACCTCCCGGTGGTGGTGCTGACGGCGCTCGCCGGTGAGGACGAGATCGCGAAAGCCTTCGAGGCCGGCGCCGACGATTTCGTGCGTAAGCCGTTCAGGCCCGTCGAGCTCGTCGCACGCGTACGAGGGCAGCTCCGGTTCCGCGCTGCGATGGATGCGCTCGCGCGCAAGGAGAAGGACGCGAGCGTCGTCCTCGAGCTCACGCAGGCGCTCGCCTCCAACCTCGACTTCCGCGGGATCCTGTTCACCGTCGTGCAGCGCATCGCCGACGTCGCGAAGATCGATCGCGTGTCCATCGTCCTCGTGCGCGAGCAGGAGAACGTCGGCTACGTCGTCGCCGCCTCCGACGACGAGCAGCTCCGCGATCTGCCCATCGACCTCACGAAGTATCCCGAGATCCAGCAGGTGCTCACCAGCGGCGAGCCGCTCGTCGTCGAGGACGCCGCCACGCATCCGCTGATGGAGATCGTGCGCACCACCGCGCAGGGCAAGACCAACTTCGCGTCGCTGTCGATCCTCCCCATCCTCTACGAGGGCAAGCCCATGGGCGTGCTCTTCCTCCGCTCCCGTCGCGCCGGCGCGTTCGGCGAGCGAGAGGTCGCGCTCTGCCAGACCATCGCTAGCGCCATGGCCATCGCGCTCCGCAACGCGCGCGTCCTCCAGTCGCTCCGCGATCAGACGCAGCAGGTCACCGTCGCGCGCTTCGAGGCCGAGCGACGCATGCGCTCGCTGCAACGGTACGCCGACTTCTTCGACAGCTCGGCGGACGGCATCGTCGTCATCGACGCCGAAGGCCGCCTCCTCTTCTCGAACCCCAAGGCCCGCGAGATCACCGGCTACGAGGAGCAGGATCTCCGCGGACGGCGGCTCGGCGACATCTTCTCGAACGAGGAGAGCCAGCTCGCGCACGACCTCCGCGTCGGCTTCATTAACGGCGACTTCCCGAAGGACGTCGACATCAAGATCTCGACGCGCGACAAGCGCAGCCGGATCGTCAACGTGAGCTTCGCGAGCGTGCTCCGCGAGGACGGCGCCGTCCTGTGCTCCTTCCGCGACGTCACCGACCAGCGCGCCGTCGAGGGCGAGCTGGTGAAGACGAAGGACTTCCTCCAGCGCGTCATCGATTCCTCGGTCGACGCCATCATCAGCGCCGATCTCAAGGGCAGCGTGGTCCTCTTCAACCGCGCTGCCGAGCGCATCTACGGCCGCACGTCGCCCGATGTCGTCGGCACCAACGTCCGCACCCTCTATCCCGAGGGCACCGCGCAGAAGATCATGCGCATGATCCGCGCGGGCGGCGGGCGCATCGAGGGTCTCAAGGTCGATATCATCGACGCCACCGGCGCTCCCGTTCCCGTGTCGTTCTCGGGCGCGCTCATCTTCGAGGGCGAGACCGCCGTCGGCAGCGTCGGCATCTTCACCGACCTTCGCGAGAAGATGCGCATGGAGCAGCGGCTCCAGCAGGCGCAGGAGCAGATCCTCGCGCAGGAGCGGCAGGCCATCGTCGCCGAGCTCGCCGGCGCCGCGGCGCACGAGCTGAACCAGCCGCTCACCAGCGTCCTCAACTACGCGACGCTGCTGAAGCGTCTCCTCACCGCCGGAACGCCCGCCTCGGCCGCGGCGGAGGTCATCGAGGGGGAGGCCGAGCGGATGGCGGAGATCGTGCGGAAGATCGGCAAGATCACCAAGTACGAGACGAAGAGCTACGTCGGCAAACAGAAGATCCTCGACCTCGATCGCGCGAGCGAAGAAGGCGTGCCCGCGGCCGAGCCCGTCACGCCGAGCGCGTCTCGCACGCCCGCCGCCGAGCCAACGCGTTCCTCTCAGCCGAGCGCTCCGACCGAGCGCGGGAGTGATCCATGAGTCGACCGGCGAACCTCGACCAGGATGCCAGCGGCATCGTGCGCACTCCGACGGCCGGCACCAGCGTCGTTCCGGTGAGCGAGACGTCGGACCGAGTGACCGTGTCGAGCGTGCCGATCAGCCGTGAGTCGCTGGTGTCGATGAGCGGCGCCGTCGACGTGGAGGCGGCGTGGCTCGATCGCCTGGTGGTCGCCGCGTGCGAGATGCCCGTCGCCGAGGGCGAGACCGCGATCGTGCAGTTCATGGTGCGCTCGCTCGGCGAGATCTTCCCCGAATGCGGCGTTGGTGCGTGTCTCGTTCCGCCCGCGCCCGACGCCCCGCCTTCTACGCCGAGCGTGCGTGACGGCCTGCGGGATGCGCGCATCGCGCCGGTGCCGATGGAGCAGCAGCTCTTCAAGTACGTGCCCGAGGGGGAAGAGGCGCGCGGCGTCGGCATGGATCCGACGCGTCTGTTCCCGGGCTTCGCGTACGAGCGCGTGCTGGACGTCGAGGCAGGCTCGACGCTCCATCTCGCCAGCGACGATCCGCAGCTGGAGGACGACGACTCGCCCATGATGCACGTGGTGCGTCGCGCCGCGCTCGCGATGGGGCGCGGCCTCGGTCTCGCCCGCGGTCACAC
>JAYTZB010000187.1:0-3706 GCA_043742085.1 Polyangiaceae bacterium | reverse complement strand
CGCGACTTCATGATCGACGTGAAGTGGGGAGAGGCGACGCGTGACTGGATCGAGATCTGTATCCCGGCGGTGACCTCGCTCCGTCGTGCGGCCGAGCGTCTCGAGCTCGGCGAGCTCGCACCCGCGCTCGATCGCTTCGGCGCCGCGCTGGTCGCGACCTCGTCGGAACCGTTGAGCGCGCGCACCATCGAGGGCGCTTCGAAGGAGCGCCTGCTCGACGATTACGGGCAGCTCGTGGCGGTCCTCCCGCAGGCCTTCGCGCTCGATCGCGACAAGTCACGTCGCGAGGCGGTCATCATCCAGTCGCTGTGTCTGTCCGTGCCGGACGTCCGCAAGGTGACGATCGACAAGCTGCACGCCGCGGGGCTCACCAGCCTGAAGACGCTCTTCGAGGCGAAGGCCGACGAGATCTCCCAGGTCGCGGGGATCCCCGAGGGGCTCGCGCAGCGCATCGTCGAGCGCTTCCAGGCCTATCGCAGCGAGCTGCAGAACGCGTCGCCCCAGGACGCGCGTGCGTCGGAGCGCGAACGTCTCGCGGTCCTCACCGTGCAGCTGCGGGAGCAGCACGATGGCTACGAGGAGGCCTCCGGGGGCTGGTCGCCCGAAGCGAAGGTGCGAAAGCGCGAGCTCTTCCGCCAGCGCGAGGAGACGTGGCTCGCGATCAGCCTCCTGCTGGCGCGCTTCGGCGAGGTGGAGCGCATCCAGGGCATCGAGAAGGTGCCCTTCGCGCAGCGCATCGCGCAGCTCTCCGAGTACCTGGAGGAGGCGCGCGAGAAGTATCGCGCCGGCGACTGACGCGCAGTAGGTGGTCCGCGCCGGAACGCGCACCTGTTTGGTCGTGCGCGCTCGCTCTTCGCGGATCGATGTCGACTGTTCGAGATCCACTCGTTAGTCTGCGGCCCTGGTCCTCACACTGAATCGCAGCAGCAATCGTCCGCCCCTTCGGGCTCACGGGAGAGATTAATGGCCGAGCTCACGCCGGATGCCGTCGTCAGCAAAGTCAAACGAGGCGAGAAGATCGATCGCGCGGACCTGTCCGGCATCATCCTCGCGAACGCGGTGCTCGAGGGCGCCAGCTTCCGTCGTTGTGACATGGTCGGCGCGAACCTCGAAGGCGCGCGGCTCCGCAACGCCAACCTGAAGAGCGCGAACCTCTGCGAGGCGTTCCTCTCCGGAGCCGATCTCCGCGACGCGAACCTCGACAACGCCGACCTCGAAGGCGCGAACCTCCAGCGCACGCTTCTCACCGGCGCGAACCTGTCGCGCGCCAACCTGGAAGGGGCGAATCTCCAGGGAGCCAACCTCGCCGGTGCAAGGCTCACGCACGCGCAGCTCGATCTCGCCAACCTCGGCGGCGCCGATTGCACCGGCGCCGTGCTCACGCATGCCGATCTCGGGGAGTGCTACCTCGGCGGCGTGAAGATGATGAAGGCCGAGCTCACGAACGCGAACCTGTCGGACTCGAACCTCGAGGACGCGGATTTCACGGGCGCGGTGCTCGCCGACGCCCAGATGCGCTCGGTCAAGGGTCGCGGCGTGAAGCTGGTCGGCGCCATCTTGACCAAGGTCGACATGGCGAAGGCGAACCTCTCGGGCGCCGATCTCACCAACGCCGATCTCCGAGGCGCGACCCTCACCGATGCGCGCCTCGAGGGAGCGAACCTCACTGGCGCGAAGGTCTTCGGGCTCGTCGCGAAGGGCTTGCAGATCACCGGCATCAAGGCCGACTGGCTCGACAACAGCCCCAACGCCGACGGCTCGGTGCGCGTGGTCGCGAACCAGATCGCCGCCATCCTCACCGGTCAGGCGCCCGCTCGCCCCGCCGACGAGCGCTCGGCAAACCGGCGCTATTTCGGCCGTGGCGACGTGCTGCGCAACGCGAGCCTCCAGTTCGACGAGGGCGCGACCGTCGAGATCGAGAGCCTCTTCGAGCAGTGCACGATCGCGCTCGGCCGCGGCACCGAGCTCATCGTCGGCTCCGACGGTGTCCTCAACGGCTGCCAGATCACCGGCGCCGGCAACATCACCATCAACGGCAAGTTCTTCGAGAAGACGACGGGCGAAGGCAACAAGAAGAACTCCGCCGGGGCGGGCATCGTCGGCGCGCATCAGGTGGTCGTGACCGCGTCGGGCGCGCTCGTCGGCGCCGTGCAACAGCCGCCGGAGCTCACGCGCTTCGCGTTCGAGCCGGGTTGCCAGCTTCGCATGCGGATCTCGACGTCGGCCGGCAGCGGCCAAACGGGCAACGGCAACGGCAACGCAGGTAACGGCGGCAGTAACAAGTCGGCCAAGCGCTAGGTTTGGAAGAGGAGCGACGAATGAACGATCTGAAGAACTCCGGCGCGGTCGGCGCGGCAGCAACGACGGAAAAACGCACGCTCGTCGAGGAAGGCACGACCTTCAAGGGCTCGCTGACGTCGACGTGTCCCATCCTCGTGAAGGGCACCATCAACGGCGACCTCGAGGCGCCGTCGCTCACCGTCGCCGCGACCGGCTCGGTGTCCGGCAAGGTCAAGGCGGGCGAGCTGAAGAGCGAAGGCGAGCTCTCCGGCGAGTTCGACGTCGACAAGGTGGTCCTGTCCGGCTCGGTCAAGGACAACACCGTCATCCGCGCGAAGGCCCTCGAGGTGAAGCTCGCGGTGACCGGGTCGAAGATGCAGGTCGTCTTCGGCGAGGTCCAGCTCGACATCGGCGATCAGCCGAAGATCGAGAAGTCCGACGACAAGAAGACCGACGGCGGCAACGGGAAATCCGTCCCTCCGCCCGCGGCGGAAGGCTAGTCCGTCAGGGGGTGCGGAGCAGGGTGGGGAGCTTGGCTTCCACCTTGCGACGGTCCTCTTCGTGTTTGACGAGCGCGCCCAGCGTCGAGGAGACGAGCTCCTTGTCGAGCGCGCTCGCGCCGAGGAGGATCAGCGCCCGGGCCCAGTCGATGGTCTCGGCGATCGACGGTGCCTTGCGGAGCTCGAGCCCGCGCACCTCGTGCACGAAGCGAACGAGCGCCTCGCCGAGGTCCTTGGCGATGCCGGGCACGCGCAGCTCGAGGATGGCGAGCTCACGCGAAGGCGGCGGGTAGTCGAGGAAGGCGTGCAGGCAGCGACGCCGTAGCGCGTCGGTCATGTCGCGCGTGGCGTTGGTGGTGAGGATGACGAGCGGCGGGTGCGCGGCCTTGAGCGTGCCGAGCTCGGGGATCGTCACCTGATTCTCGGCGAGGATCTCGAGGAGGAACGCCTCGAACTCGGGATCGGCGCGGTCGACCTCGTCGACCAGGAGCACCGCCGGGGTCGGGCTCTCGATGACCTGGAGGAGCGGGCGCGCGATCATGAAGCGCTTACCGAAGAAGGCGCTCTCGGCGCCCGCGAGCCGGTCGACGGCGTCGACGATCGACTCGGCCCCGGCGGTCTGCTTCGCCACCGAGTCGCGCAGCAGCTGCGTGTAGAGCATCTGCTTCGCGTAGTCCCACTCGTAGAGCGCCTTGCCCTCGTCGAGGCCCTCGTAACACTGCAGGCGGACGAGCGGGCGGCCCAGGGTCTCGGCAAGCGCGCGCGCGAGGTCGGTCTTGCCGACCCCGGCCGGGCCTTCGAGAAGCAACGGACGGCCGAGCTCGATGGCCAGCCACGCCGACAACGCCGTGCGTGCATCGGCCACGTAGGTCGTCGCGAGCGCCGCTTCGAGCGCGGCGGCGGAGGCCATCGCGCGGGGACGCGCG
>JAYTZB010000186.1:0-2748 GCA_043742085.1 Polyangiaceae bacterium | reverse complement strand
GGCGTCGCATCGATGATGGGTTGTGCGCGACCGGATGCGCCGGTCGCACGCCCGGTCGCGCCGGCCGCGATCGTCGACGTGGCGCCGACCACGACGACGGCGGCGCCCGTGGCGACGGCAGCGCCGGCCGCAACCGCGCCGTCGGCGCACGTCGGCGGCAGCGTGCTCGTCGGCAACCAGCATCTCCTCGGTGGTGCGGCGGTGCCGTTCGCGTACTACCTCAACGCTATGCACAAGCGCATCCACGGGCCGTTCAGCGACGAGGCGCTCGGTCGCCTCGACGGGCTGCGGCCGAACGATCCGCTCAATGACATGTCGCTGATGACGAACCTCGAGCTCGTCATCGACGGCAAGACCGGCAAGCTCGTGAAGGAGGTCGTCATCAGGACGAGCGGGCTCGTCGGCTTCGACGCGCTTGCGCTCGACGCCGTGACGCGCGCGGCGCCGTTCGAGCCTGCTGCGCCAGCGCTCTGGTCGTCGGACGGAAACGTCTACGTCCACTGGGAATTCAGGCGGGATCCCGTGTTCGGCTGCTCCACGATGCACGTGTGGCCGTTCCTCCTCGACGTGGGCCCGCCGGCGCCATGAGGTCCTCGGAGGGCGTGAAGGGCATGAGGTACACGCGGTGGCTCGCGTCGTCGTCGTTGCTTGCGCTCGTGGCGTGTGGACCTGCGCTACCCGCGAATGCGCCCGGCGCGAACCTCCTCGCGAAGAACGTCGTCACGTCGGAGGGCATCGTCGTGACGTCGGCGTGCACGCCCACGGGCCCCGAGCTTTGCTTCAACGCCACGGACGACAACTGCAACGGCGTCATCGACGAGGGCTGCGGCGTCGGCACGGGGGTTCTCCAGTTCGTGGTCGCGTGGGGCGACAGTCCGGCCGACATCGACATCGCCGTCATCGATCCCGCGGGCTCGAAGGTCCACAAGACCAACCGCCAGAGCAGCTCGGGCCTCCAGCTCGAGAGGAACTGTCCCGAGGACGGCTGCCACGGTCAGAACATGGAGAACGTCTTCTTCGAGGGCAACGAGCCGCCGCGCGGGAAGTACGTCGTCGAGGTGAAGCTCGTCGATCCCCATGGCGCCGAGCTGCCCGTTCGCGCGCACCTCTCGGCGCGCGTCGGCAACCGCACGTTCGCGATGGATCTGACGCTCGCGCCGGGCGGCGCCACCGAGAAGCAAGGCTTCACGTTCGAGCTGTGATCACCGCGGCGTGGCGGGCGCGCCGACCGTTCCGTAGGTGCCGTACGCCGGCGTGTTGCGCTCGGTCGTGAAGGGACCCGCGCCCGCGTTCGGGTCCGACGTCCACGCGCTCGCGCCCCAGTACGGAGCCTCGGTGACGAAGCCCCCGGCGCCCGCCGAGTAGGACGGTGCTTGCGGATTCGACCCGCGATTCGGGTCCTGGACACGACGCGCGTCGTCGTTCCGGCTGGACCCGGCATCGGCCGCGCTCGGCGCCGCGTCGGCTTTTCCGTTGGCGCCATTGACGCCGCCAGCGCCGCTCACGCCATTGACGCCGTTGGTGCCGCTCGTGCTCGTGTCGCCGTTGACGTTGGGTGACGGCACCGGCACCGGCGTGTAGTTGAGCTGCCGCCCCGGAACCGGCGTGGCAGCAGCGGGCGCCGACGTGATGGTGGTCGCGCCTGCGGTGTCGTCGGCCCCGCCTGCAGCGGCGCCACCGGTGCTGTCGCGCGTCGCCGGTGCCGTTGCTGCCGCCTGCGGCGCAGCTTGCGGGAGTGACGGAGCGGTCGTGGTGCTGGTGGTCGTCACGGACGTGGTCTCGACGAACGCAGGCTCGTGTGCATCGCGTCGCGCCACGTCACGGTCGAGGCACGAAGCGACCACCATGGCGGTGAGCGCCGAGGTACCCGCGGCAGCGACGATGATCTTCCACATCGTCGCGCTGCGCTTCGTTCGCGACTCTGAGGTCTCCCACCGCGGATTCATCGGGTCCATGGCTGCGGTGAGCTGCATGCGACATGCCGCTTCCCCGCACGCCCTGGCGCGGCGCCATGCGCGCCCCCCAGGCCGTTGCGGTGCGCGGTCGCACGAAGTCTTCCGTCGCGATTGACGAGGCGCGGCAAGTACCTATATGTCCGGAACCGCCGATGAACCCGACCGTCATGCTCCTGCTCATCGTGGCCGCCCACGTGGTCTTCCTGTGGTCGATCATGCGGCGCTGGCAGCTGCTGCGGGTCGGAAGCTTCCTCAATCGCTTCGACCGCATCCCGGAGCGCATTTCCGCCGTTCTTCGCTACGCGTTCGCGCAGGAGAAGATGGCCTACTACCAGCCAGCAGGAATCGCCCACAAGCTGATCTTCGTCGGCTTCATGGTCCTCCTCTTCCGGACGCTGGTCCTCTGGGGCCGCGGCTTCGATCCGAGCTGGAACCTCCTCGTTCTGGGGCCCACGCAGCCGATCGGCAAGGTCTACGAGTTCGCGAAGGACATCGTCGCGGTCCTCGTCATGGCGGGCGTCTCGGTCTTCTTCTACTACCGCGTCATCAAGCACCAGAAGCGCCTCACGCACAGCGCAGAGGCCATCCTGATCCTCGGCATCATCTTCACGATGATGGTCGCGGACATCACGTACGACGGCGCGACCCTCGCGCTCATCGGCAAGTACCCGGACGCGTGCCCGCCCGGCAGCGTGGCATCCCTCGGCGAGCAGTGCCGGGGCTTCGCGCAGATCGTCGCGCCGCATGCCGGCGCCGAGCACACGGAAGGCTTCTCGTTCTTCCCGTCACCTGC
>JAYTZB010000185.1:0-4987 GCA_043742085.1 Polyangiaceae bacterium | reverse complement strand
ACCGGGATGCTGGCCTTCGTGCCCTACGTCGGTTTCTTCATGGGTCTGGCGCTGGCCATGTCGATGGCCATCCTCGACTGGCAAGGTCCGGGGACGCTCGTGGGCGTCATTGCGGTCATGGGCGGTGTGCAGGTCATCGACGCGATGGTGATCACGCCGCGCATCGTGGGGCGCTCGGTCGGCCTCGCGCCGCTCGAGGTGATCCTCACGATGATGGCGGCGGGGTCGCTCTTCGGGTTCCTCGGGGTCTTGCTGGCGGTCCCGCTCGGCGCAGTCGCGAAGATCCTGGTGCAGCGCGCGGTCAAGGCCTACCTCGCCTCCGAGTTCTACAACCGCTCCGCGCATGCGCTCGCCGCGGCGGCACGCGTCGAGGCCGCGAGGACCGAGGCCATCACGCTCACCTCCAGCGCTCCTCCACCGTCGGTGTCTTCGGCGCCGACTCCTCTTCGTGGTGAGGCCGCGCGTGTCGTGGCGAAAGGAAAGCTCTGATGTCCGCTCCCATTCCCGCCGCGCCCGCGGTCCTTCTCGAGACGGTCGGTCGAACCGCCATCGTCACGTTGAACCGCCCCGAGGCAAGGAACTCGCTCACCAAGCAGGTGGTGAGGGATCTCGCGGCGGGGATCGAGGACGCCGGCAAGCGCGCCGAGATCCGCTGCGTGGTCCTCGCGGGAGCCGGCGGGCACTTCTGCGCCGGCGCCGACCTCCGCCGGACGTTCGCCGAGGATCCCGAGCTCATGGACCACCTCGAGGAGTACATGGACGCGTTCCACTCGCTGATCCGGGCGATCGTGCGTTGTCCGAAGCCGACCATCGCGCAGATGGACGGCGCGGCGGTGGGCTTCGGCGCCGACATGGCGCTCGCGTGCGATCTGCGCGTAGCGAGCACCACGGCCTACCTCCAGGAGAAGTTCGTCAACATCGGCCTGATGCCCGACGGCGGCGGCACGTTCTGGCTGCCTCGCCTCGTCGGCACCGCGCGCGCGATGAAGGCGATGCTGCTGTCTACGATTCTCGAAGCGAGGGAGCTCGACGCGCTCGGCCTCCTCGCGGGCCTGGTCGCCCCCGAGGAGCTGAAGGCGACGACGATGGCGCTCGCGCAGCGCATCGAGGCCGGCCCACCCCTGGCGTACGCGGCGCTGAAGAGCGCCGTCTACGGCTCGCTAGGCGACATCGAAGCGGCGCTGAAACGCGAACGCGAGGGTCAGCTGAAGCTGCTGAAGAGCGCCGACGTCATCGAAGGCGTCATGGCGTGGTCGCAGAAGCGCACCCCGGACTTCAAGGGCGAGTAGAGAGACGCTCCCCCGCGTCGCGCCCTCGAGCTGCTCAGCCAAGCAGGTAGCGTTCCCCGCTGTCGCACAGGATCGTGACGACGGGGCCCTTCACGCGCGTCGCGATTTCGCATGCAACATGCACGTTTGCGCCGGATGACGGGCCGACCAAAAAGCCCTCTTCGCGGGCGAGGCGTCGCGCCATCTTGTCCGCCGCCACGTCGCTCACCGCGACCACCTCGTCGACGAGCGACCGCTCGAAGATGCTCGGCACGAACCCCGCGCCGAGTCCCTGGATGCCGTGCAGGCCCGGCTCGCCGCCGGCGAGCACGGCGCTCCGAGCGGGCTCGACGGCGATGACCAGGACGTCGGGGCGCTCCTTCTCGAGGATCCTCCCCACGCCGGTCAGCGTGCCGCCAGTCCCGACGCCCGCCACGAAGGCGGCCAGGTCCGGCACCGCGTCGAGGATCTCACGCGCCGTGGTGCGCGCGTGCACCTCGGGATTGGCCGCGTTCTCGAACTGGCGAGGCATGAACGCTCGCTCGGTCCGCGCGACGATCGACTCCGCCGAGGCCACGGCCCCTGCCATGCCTTGGTCGGCCTGCGTGATCACGATGTCCGCCCCGTACGCGCGCAGGATGCGACGGCGCTCGACGCTCATGTCCTCCGGCATCACGAGGATGCAGCGGTAGCCCCGCACCGCGCAGATCATGGCCAGCGCGATCCCGGTGTTGCCGCTGGTCGCTTCGACGACGACGCTTCCTTCGCGCAGATCTCCGCTCTTCTCGGCCGCCTCCACCATCGCCAAGGCGGGGCGGTCCTTCACGCTGCCGCTCGGGTTCTGCGCCTCGACCTTGGCCACCACGCGCGTGCCCGCGCTGGGGATCCTCCTCAGCTCGACGAGCGGCGTATCGCCGATGAGGTCGAGCACGCTCGCCAGGATCCGTCGCGCCATGCGCGAAGCGTATCGCGTCTTCGGCTCACGCGTCGCGTTCCCCCACGACGCTCGTGGCGAAGTACGTGCGCAGCTCCTCGCCTGCGCCATGACGCGCGAGCCCGATCATCATCTTCGCGAGCGCCGCCTCGACGGTCATGTCTCCGCCGGAGATGACGCCGGCCGCGGCGGCGGCGGCGCCGCCCTCGTACCGACCGAGATCGACGAAGCCGCGCAGACACTGCGAGACGACGACGACTGGCACACCACGCTCACGCGCCTCGTCGAGCGCAGGAATGAGCGAGCCGACGAGGTTCGGGAGCGTCCCGGTGCCGTACGCCTCGAGAACGAGGCCGCGCACGCCGAGGCGAATCGCCCCTCGCACGAGATCCGGATCGAGCCCGGGAAATACGCGAACGGCGAGCACGCGCTGCTCGAGCCGCTCGTCGAACGCGCCCAGTGCCGCCGGCTTGGCGACGTGGGGCGCCACCTCGATCCCGATGCCCAGCTCGACGAGCGGCGGGAGGTTCGGGGAATCGAACGCGCTGAAGCCCCACGCGTCGCGCTTCGTCGAGCGGACGCCGCGGAGAGCGCGCGAGCCGGAGACGATGCTCACCTCGGGGACGGCGAGCGTGGCGACGAGCGCGGCGTCGGTCAGGTTCTGGCGTGCGTCGGTGCGCACGTCGACGATCGGCTTCTGCGATCCGGTGAGCACCACCGGCTTCGGCAGCGGCCCGAGCATGAGCGCGATGGCGCTCGCCGTGTAGGCCATCGTGTCGGTGCCATGCACGATGACGATGCCATCGTAGCTCGGCAGCTCGGTGTGCACCGCGCGCGCGATGGTGACCCAGTCACCCGGCTGCATGTTCGCCGAGTCCATGTGAAACAGGAGCCGCGTGTCGAGGTCGGCGATCCTCGCGAGGCTCGGCACCTCGGCGACCAGGTCACGGCTGGTGCGCTCCTCGTCGAGCGTGAGCGGTCGCGCGCCGCCACCTGCGCCCGTCGCCCCCGGCGTCATGAGCATCGTCCCGCCGGTGAGGAGCAGCAGGAGGCGTGGCATGCAGTGACTCGAGCTCGCCCGTGCGTCCTAGAAGAGGCGCTGGTCGACCTTGATGGTGTCGCCCTGCTGAAGCTTCACGTCGGCGCGCGCGTTGTCGGTGATGGCGTCGACGCTGACGATGGCGTTCACCGACTTCGTCCCGTTGACGATGCGGATCAACTGCACGTGATTCGTGTCGGCGAGCGGCGTGAACCAGCCTGCCGCCGAGATGGCCTGCACGAGCGTCATGCCGTCCTGGTACGGCAGCGGTCCGGGCTTCGCGATCTGGCCGATGATCTGGATCTTCTTCGAGTTGAAGGCCTTGACCTTGACCTGCACCTGCGGGCTCACGAGAAACTTCGCCTCGACGAGCTGATCGCGAATCGCATTGGCGATGGCGCGCGGCTCGAGGCCGGCGACCTTGATCGCCTTGGCGAGGTACGGAAAGTCGAGCGATCCGTCGGGCTGGATCTCGTAGTCCTTCGGCAGCTTCTCCTCGCCGAGCACCACCACCTCGAGGACGTCACCCGGGCCGACCTGGAGGTTGACGACCGGGTCGGGCAGGTTTGGCGGCGGCGGGTAGTTACGCCCGCACGCCGCGAGGACGACCGTCAGCGCGAGAGCGAGCGCAAGGCGAACGACGGCGACGAAACGACACCGTGCTTGAGTGGCCGAAAGGAACCCCCGCATTCACGCGCGCGCTCAGAAGAAGTAGCGCGCGCCGAGGAGGGCCTGGAAGCGACTCCAGCTGAGATCGTAGAGCTGAGGAGCGGCCGGGGCACCGGCCGCGCCAGGCGCGCCTCCGCCCGCGTCGAGCGCGACGTCGCTGATCGTCTGAGAGTAGTCGAACGTGGCGTTGATTCCGAACGCGCTGCTCAGCTTGTATTCGAGGAAGAGCAGCGCGCCGATGCGGTAGTTCGTGAAGTCGCCGGTCGGCTGGCCGTTCGCGCCGTTCACGGCAACGGGTCCGCCAGGACGGTTGTAGAACGGCTGCGGGTAGCTCTGGGCCTCGCCGTAGCCGTCGAGCGAGAGCAACACCTTGTTGCCGAACATGTAGACGATCTTCGCGTAGCCCTTGTTCGACGTGAAGTAGTTGCCGAGCAGGCTGGTCTGAAAATCGCGCGAGTAGCCGAACGTGATGGTCGACAGGAGCAACGTGGCCTTGCCCGGCTCGTCCGTTCCCGCTCCCTGCGACAGGTAGAACGTGCCTTCCGCCTGCGCGTTGATGCTGTCGTACTGCCTCGTCGAAACCTGCTCCGGCTTCTGGAAGAAGGTCGCGCCATAACCCGCTGCGAGCAGGACGCCGAACCGGTCGGTGACGAGCCCGGTGACGCCGAATCGCGTACGCAGCGGCGTGGAGTCGTTCAGGTAATTGAGCGCGCGATCGGCGTTCGGATAGCTCGTGAAGCGGAGCGTGGTCTCGCTGAAGAGCGCGGTACGTGGTCGAAAGCGCCACCGATTCCGGACGGAGAGCTCGTGCGTGTAGCTCGTGTACGGCGCACCGTTCGACTCCTCGAAGAGCGCGCCGAAGAACTGGTAGCCGAACTTCATGTCGAGCGTTCCGCCGCCCGGCAGAACCGTGACGTCGGCGCCCGCTCCAACGTCGCTGCGGTTGAACGAGAGGTTCGGATCTGCGACCACCGCCGGTTGGATGAGGCGCTGATAGCTTGCGAAGATTCCGAACGCGACCGGCCGACCGTTGTTGATGTCGAGCCGCGCGACCGCGTTACCGGAAAGGTTCCGCTG
>JAYTZB010000184.1:0-2542 GCA_043742085.1 Polyangiaceae bacterium | reverse complement strand
ATCGATCAGGCCGAGGCCCTCACGGCGATCGACGTCAACACCGGTCGGTTCGTCGGCAAGGGCTCGAAGGACATGGAGGAGACGATCCTCAAGACCAACATCGAGGCCGTGAACGAGATCGCCTACCAGCTCCGCTTCCGGAACATCGGCGGTCTCATCATCCTCGACCTCATCGACATGGAGCAGCACAAGAACCGCGAGAAGGTGCGCCGCACCCTCGAGGAGCTCCTCCAGAAGGACAAGGCGAAGACGACGCTCAATCGCATCTCGGAGCTCGGGCTCATCGAGATGACGCGCAAGCGCACGCGCGAGAGCCTCGGCCGCATGATGCACGAGCCGTGTCCCTACTGCGACGGCAAGGGCCAGCTCCGCTCGAAGGAGACCATCGCCTTCGAGATCATGCGCCAGCTGCGGCGCCAGAAGAGCACGCTCCCCGGCTACTCCGTCGTGGTCAACGCGCATCCGGCGGTCGCCGACGTCCTCAACTCGACCGAGAAGGCCTCGGTCACGGACGCGGAGAACAAGTACATGCGCAAGATCATCGTGGTGCCGCGCAAGGAGTACCACCTCGAGCAGTTCGACCTGGTGGGCAAGTAGCGACATGACCGACACCGGCGAGAGCAAGCGCGAAGGCGAACGCGTCACGATCAACAAGGAGTTCGAGTCGTTCGACGCGTTCATCCAGGAGTACGTGACCAACATCTCGCGCACGGGCGTCTTCATCCGCGCGCAGCACCCGCTCGCCATCGGGACGAAGGTGAACCTCCAGTTCACCGTCATCATGGAAGACATCGAGACCATCGAGGGCGTCGGCGAGGTAGTTCGCGTCGAGAAGGACGGGATGGGCGTCGTCTTCCGCGAGCTCTCCGGCTACTCGAAGGATCTGATCGACAAGCTCCTCACGGGCACCGCGCGGAAGCCTTAGAAACGCGCAGGCCCCGGGGAGGGCCGCGCGGGCGGCGCAGGCGGCGCGGAGCGCTGCGGCACCGGCGAACAGGAACAGTGTCGGTTCGGATACACGCTCCCCACGCGGATGCCGATGCTGGGAATGCTTCCGTGGAACGCGCACTTTGGTATGCTCGGCCACCGTGAGAAACCCCATGCGTTCTACAGCTATCTCCATTGGCCTCGGCCTATCGATCTCCTTCCTCGCCGGTTGTGGCAGCAGCCTGCCGCCGCCGTCCGATCGTCTCGCGTCGGCGGAAGCCGCTTCGCGCAGCGCGCGCGAGCTCGGTGCGGATCGCGAGCCGAAGGCCGCGCTCCACCTCAAGCTCTCGCAGGAGCAGATCGACCAAGCCAAGAAGCTGATGGCCGAAAACGACAACCGGCGTGCCGACCTCGTCCTCCAGCGCGCGAGCGCGGACGCGGAGCTCGCCGTCATGCTGGCGAAGGAAAATAGCGCCAGCATGGAGGCTCAAAAGGCCAAAGAGAAGGTCACCCAGATGAAGGCCGGAAAGTAAGAGCGAAGCCATGCGTACCAACACCTTTGCGTCCATCGCTCTCGCGTCTCTGTTCGCTGCCGCCGTCGGCTGCGGCTCCACGCTTCCGCCGAAGGAGCTCGTCGACGCTCGCGCGGGCTATCAGTCGGCCTCCAAGGGGCCGGCGGCCCAGCAGAGCCCGGCCGAGCTCCACGTCGCGAAGCAGGCGCTCGACGCTGCCGAGCGCTCGTTCGCCGACGACGGTGATTCGCCGACCACCAAGGACTTCGCCTACATCGCGATCCGGAAGGCATCGCTCGCCGAAGCTTCGGCGCGCGCGGGCCTCGCCATGAAGGAGAAGGAGGCCGCCGAGCGCGAGGCGCAGAACGTGCAGGCCTCGCAGCTCAGCGACGCACGCAGCCAGCTCACGTCGACGAAGAACAACCTCGAGAAGACGCAGGACCAGCTCGCCCGCGAGAAGGCCGCGCGCGAGGCCGCCGAGAAGGCTGCTGCGCTGGCCATGGCCGATCTCCGCCGCCTCGCAGACGTCAAGCAGGAGCCGCGCGGCATGGTCATCACGCTGTCGGGCGGCGTGCTCTTCGCGAGCAACGAGTCCACGCTGCTCCCGGCCGCCATCGTGAAGCTGAACGAGGTCGCGGACGCGCTGATCAAGGGCAACCCCGACTCGAACATCACGGTCGAGGGTCACACCGACTCGCAGGGCCAGGCGAAGTACAACATGGAGCTCGGTCAGAAGCGCGCCGACGCCGTGAAGGCGCAGCTCGTCGCGCGCGGCGTCGCCGCCGACCGCATCACGTCGGTCGGCATCGGCCCGGATCGTCCCATCGCCGACAACAAGTCGGCGGAGGGTCGCGCGAACAACCGTCGCGTCGAGATCATCGTCCAGCCGCAGAAGAAGTAGACGCGAAGCGGTCAGCGCCGCCGCCGCCCTGTGACGGGAGGGGCGGCGCGTCGCTCAGTACGTCTGGAAGTTGCGCATCGCGCGGTCGTGCCGCTCGCGCATCTGTTCCGGCGAGAGCATCTCCTCGTCGGCCGTGGGGCGCTTCGGAGGCGCCGGCATCGCCGCGGCTGGCGCGCGCATCATCGGGCGATTCTGGGCCTTC
>JAYTZB010000183.1:0-1889 GCA_043742085.1 Polyangiaceae bacterium | reverse complement strand
GAGGCAGAAGTTGACCGGCTTATCCATGGCCGCGAGTGAGGCCTCCGTCACCGACTCGAAGCCGATGATCAGCGTCGAGCAGCCCGCGTCGCGGAAGAGATCGAGCATCTCCTCGTCGTTGGCGACGTTGAGCGTGGTCTCCGCGGACCACGACGGGATCTCGCCGGCCTTGGCGAGCGGGATCATCGCGCGGAGGAGATCCTTCGTGTAGCGCGTGCGCGAGATGAAGTTGTCGTCGACGATGTAGATGGGCTTGGCGCTCGCGATCGGGCCCTTCGCCTTGGGGAGCGAGCGCAGCTCGTGGATGACGCGGTCGACCGGCTTGAACCGAAAATCCTGCCCCGAGATGTCGGGCACGCTGCAGAAGCGACAGCGGAACGGACAGCCGCGCGTGGTCTGGATCTGGTGGAAGAGGTACTGGCTCGCGTCCGACTTGTCCCACGTGGGAACGGGAATGGCGTCCATCGGCGGGAAGCCAACCGCGTCGTAGCGCTGCTTCAGCTTGCCGGCCTGCATGTCGCGGACGACGGACGGCCAGAGCGCCTCGGCCTCACCGGTGACGACGCAGTCGACGTGCTCGAGCGCCTCGTCGGGGCGGAGCGACGCGTGGATGCCGCCGAGGATGACCTTCTTGCCCTTCTCGCGGAAGCGGGCTGCCACCTCGTAGGCGTACGTCACGCACGACGTCTTCGCGCTGAGCGCCACGTAGTCGGTGCCGGGCAGGTCGTAGGTGATCGGCTCGAGGTACTCGTCGATCATGTGCACGTCGACGTCGCGCGGCGTGCACGCCATCACGGTCTGGATGCCGAGATCGAGGAACGCGCGCTTGAAGCCGAGCGCGCGGTTGAGCAGATCCATCTCGTAGAGCTCGCGCTCGGTCGGATCCAGGTTCTTGCGCGTCGCGATGAAGGAGATGCGCATGCGTTACTGCCTTCCCTGCTCGACGATCTGATTGATGCTCGGACGCAGTCGCGTTCGCAGTGCATCGTAACGAGCTTCCAGCGCGCGAAGACGCGGCATGCCGTCCCACGCGGTCACGAGGACCTCCTGCAAGATGGTGCGCGGCGTCGCGCCGTCGGGACGGATGGCGCGCGGCTGACGCCAGCGGACGACCGCGCCTTGAACGCCGCTCCAGAAGCGACCGCGCGCCTCGAGCGAGAGGAGCGCGCCGCGACGGATCTGCTGCCTGGCCTCGCGCGTCGAGCCGAAGCGCGTGAGCGCCTCTTCCAGCCAGCGCCCGTGATCGACGTCCTGCGCGACGTGGAGCGTGAAGTACGCGATCTCCTGGTCGGTGAAGCCGGCGCGTCGTAGGCCGGGGATGACCGCGTGGAACATCTTGGGGATGGCCCACTCGTGACCGGGGCCCACCGCGCCCAGGCCCACGAGGAACGGCTCCTCGTTGACGATGCGGCGATGCTCGACGATGAAGTCGAGCGCGGGCTTCGGTACCTTGCCGTCCTTCTCGTCGGGTACCGTGCTGCCGCACGAGCGGAGGAAGTGCCCGTAGAGCGTCGCGTGGTCCTCGCCGTCGGAGCCCTCGCCGTACTCGTCGACGAGCACCTTCGCGAGCCAGAGCTTCGCGTCGCTGGTGGGCGCGCGCACGAGCAGGCGCTCCAGGTAGCTCGTGAAGACGCAGACGAGCGGGAAGTGATTCTCGCCGAAGACGCGGTAGTCCTCGCGCGCGAACGGGCTCGTGGCGCAGCGGTTCAGGAACAGGTGATTGACGGCGGGGTGAGCCTCGATCTCCTTCCGGAGCTGCTTCATGAACGCCGCGCTCTCCCCCGTGGCCATGGCCGTGGCCATGGCCGTGGCCGTATCCGTGCCCGATCTCATTCGCCCACCGTGGCCACGGCGACGGCGCTCGACGCGTCAGCGACGTCATCGGCCCA
>JAYTZB010000182.1:0-3074 GCA_043742085.1 Polyangiaceae bacterium | reverse complement strand
TCGTCGTCTTCCGGCGCGCCGCCAACGGCTCGCTCCAGCGCGCGTCGAGCCACGCCACCGGCGGGAGCGGCTCGGGTGACGGGCTCGGGTCGCAGGGCGCGATCGTCCTCAGCGACGATCGTCACTGGCTCTACGCCGTGAACGCGGGCTCGAACGAGCTGTCGGTCTTCGCCGTGCAGGGCGAGCTCCTCTATCTCGTCGACGCCGTTCCGACGGGAGGCGTGCGCCCCATCAGCGTCACGGTGCGGGGTGGAATTTCCTACGTGCTCCACGCCGGCAACGCGACCACGCCCGGCGGCATCGTCGGCTTCCGCCAGCGCCTCGACGGCACGCTCGCGCCGCTTGCGTCCTCGGCCCGCCCGCTCAGCGGCGCGGCGGTCGGACCGGCCCAGATCTCGTTCAGCCCGAGCGGCCGCGCGCTCCTCGTGACGGAGAAGGGCACCAGCAAGATCGACGAGTACCGCGTCGACGGGAGCGGTCGCGCCGGCGCGCCGGTCGTCCACGCGTCGGCGGGGATGACGCCCTTCGGCTTTGCGATCACGCGGCGCGGTCAAGCGATCGTCTCCGACGCCTTCGGCGGCGCAGCGGGCGCCGGCGCGGTCTCCTCGTACCAGCTCGACGGCGTCGCCGGGCTCTCCACCGTGAGCGCGGCGGTCGCGGACACCGAGTCGGCTCCGTGCTGGGTCGTGCTCGCCAAGAACGAGCGGTTCGCATTCGTGTCCAACACGGCGAGCGGCAGCGTCTCCGCGTACGGCGTCGGCGACGACGGCTCCGTCGCGCTGCTCGGCGGAGGGGCGCGCGCGGCTCAGACCGGCGACGGCAGCAAGCCGATCGACATGGCGCTGAGCCGGAACGACGCCTATCTCTACGTCCTCGACAGCGGGACCGCGAAGCTCAGCGCGTTTCGCGTCGGCGCGGCGGGCACGCTGACGCTCGCGAGCACCACCGACGGGCTACCGGCGACCGCGGTCGGACTTGCCGCGCAGTGAGCGACGCGCGCGCGCCGGCTGGAGCCCGGCGCGCGCCACCTCCGTCACCAGCGCGGCGACGAGTGCTCCGGCGCGATCGGTGCCGCCCAGCGGCTGACGCCGGATCGTGTAGAGCTCCGAGGGCTCGATCACGTCGCTGGGCAGGCGCTTCAGGGCGCCGCGCTCGGGCGACATGCGCACCGCAGCGTCGGGCAGAACGGCGAGGAACCGTCCGCCTGCGCACGCGGCGATGGCCGGTTCGAGAGAAGGAAGACGGAGCAGCACCGTCCGTTCGATCGAGGGCGGCCAGCGATCCCCGACCGACGACTCATTTCCCGTGGGCGCCAGGAAGGGATGCGTGAGGATTGCTTCGAGCGTGGGGGCACGGACCGAGAAGAGCGGATGGCCTTTGCCGCAGTACACCCCGTACGCAATGGTCGCGAGATGCTCGACGCGCACGCGCTCCGCTGTGGTGGCCTGACCGACCACCGCGAGATCGAGCTCACCTCGGAGCACGCGCGCGGCGAGGTCTCCCCCCTCGACTCCGTGCACGGTGGCGACGAGCAAGGGTGCTTCACGCTGGAGGCGCGCCACGGCGCGCCACACCAGATCGATCGGCTGGTCGCCTTCGCACGCGACGTGCATCTCGCCTTCGAGCTGCGTGGAAAGCACACGCGCGACACCGTCGTCGATGAGGCGCATTCCATCCCGGAGCGACGCGAGCAGGAGAGCGCCGTCGTGATTGAGCCGGATGTTGCGACCGATCCGGTCGAAGAGCCGCTTGCCGAGCGCCTGCTCGACGAGCCCGACGGCGCGCGAGAGCGAGGACGCTGTCACGTGCAGGTCGCGGGCAGCCTTCTGCACGTGCTGGCGTTCGGCCACCGCGCGGAACGCCGGCAGCCAGCTCCACAGCTCGGCGACCCTGCGCTGCGGATTGTCGACGTCACGCGGCGGCGCGGAGCTCTTCATGGCGTGCGAGGGTATCGCGACGGCGGGCTCACGCGCGGGCGGTCACGACCCACACCGCGCTCCGCAGGGCGAAGCTCGGACCGAACGGCGCAAGCGTCTGGCGGAGCATATCGCGGGCACGCGCTCGCGTGGCGTCGTCATCGGTCGCGCGGAGCGCGCGCGCGGAAGGACCCATAGAGGTGGCGTACTCCACGGCGGCGTCGAGCGTGTCGCCGAGCCCGAAGGGCTGGCTCTGCGGCGTGAGCTCGATCGCGCTCCAGCCCGCGGCTTTCAGGACGCCGTCGACGTAGTCCGCCTCCCCGAAGGCGAACGGACCGGGCGCTCGCGGGCGCGGCGGCTCGCCCGGCGGTAGCACCCGCAGCACGGCGGAGAGCGGTACGGATGCCCACTCGTTGTCAGCGAGCGGTTGCCAGCACACGAAGCTGATGCGCCCGCCGGGCTTCGTCATGCGGCGGAGGTTCGTGAACGCCACCGTCGGGTCATCGAAGAACATGACGCCGAAGCGCGAGACGAGCGCGTCGAACGGCGCGCTCGCCGTGTAGGTGGTCGCGTCGTGCTCGACGAGCTCGATGTTCGGATGGTCCTTCGCGCGTTCGCGGGCGCGCGCGAGCATGGGGCGCGAGACGTCGAGCCCGACGACGTGGCCGCTCGGGCCCACCGCGCGCGCCACCTCGATGCTGATGTCTCCGCAGCCGCAACCGATGTCGAGGACGCGCTGCCCGTGGGTGATCTCCGCGGCGGCGAGCAGGTGCGGGCTGAAGATCCGCAGGCGCACGTCGAGCATCTCCTGGTGGGCCGCCCAGCGCTCGCCGATGGGGCCATTCCAGTTCGCGATCTCGGCTTCGTTGGGCTGTTTCGTCATGTCGTGATTCCCGCGGCCACTCAGGGCTTGCCGATGGAGACGTTGTCGAAGGAGAGTAGCCACGCGTCCGGGAGCGAGCCGACCTCGGTGACGCCGATCTTCACGCTCGTGACCGCGACCTCGGTCGCGCCCGCTGGCAAGGCAAACGTGCGCGCAGCATCGGCGCGGTCCTTGATGGAGAACTTGGCCGCCGTGGCGTCGAAGACGATGGCGCTCTCGCTCGAGACGCCGGTCTCGATGCCGATGACCGGGGCATCGGTGGGCGACAGGTAGGG
>JAYTZB010000181.1:0-4013 GCA_043742085.1 Polyangiaceae bacterium | reverse complement strand
GAGATCCGCTACCTGCGCGGCCTCACCGGTCTCGGCGGGCCGTGCGTGTATTTTGCAGACAGCTTCGCGGTCGCCGGTGACGGCTCGCCAGGCACGACGTTCTCGAAGCGGAACCCATTCTCCGGTCCGCTGCGCGAGCCGGAACGACGCATAGATTACGTCTTCGTAAGGGGACCCGACGAGTCGCAGCGCGGCGAGGCCACGGAGGCCAGGGTCTGCTTCGATCAGCCTCACGAGGGGACGTTCCCGAGCGATCACTTCGGCGTCGTCGCGACGATCACCGCGGGCCGCTGATTAGCTTGTAGGATGACGCGGTGCGGACGCGCGTCGGGATCGCAGGGCTCTTCGGCGTGGTCGTGGGTCTTGCTCCACTAGGAGCGAGCGCTCAGCAGAGACCGACGTCGCAGTCGTTCGAATACTCGGCCTACGAGAAGGAGACCATCGCGCGCTCTCTCGCCGCGACCGGCCTCCAGCTCGAGCCCGTCCCCGAAGGAAAGACCATCGAGGGTATCGAGACGCTGCGCCTCGAGGTCCTCGAGGATCGCGATCCCGTCCCCGACGACATCATCGGCATCCCGGCGCGAAAGCTGCTCAACAGCCTGCACTACGTGTCGCGGGACTTCGTGATCCGGCGCGAGGTGCTGCTCCGGGAGGGCGAGCCGTACCAGCAGATCCTGGTCGACGAGACGGCGCGGAACATGCGCTCGAGCATGCCGCTCCAGGTCTCGCTCGTGCTCATCGTGCCCATCAAGAGCCCGACACCCGGCAAGGTCCGGCTGCTGGTGATCACGAAGGACATCTGGAGCCTCCGCCTGTCGTTCGACGTCTCGGTCACGCCGGGCGGCATCGAGAACCTCCTCATCGTCCCGCAGGAGACGAACCTCCTCGGCTGGCAGCAGACCGTCTCCACACGCTTCGTCTACCAGCCAGAGACGTACACGTTCGGCATCGGCTACAAGGTCCCGCGCTTCGGCTCGAGCTGGATCGGCGCAGCGACCGCGGCGAGCTTCACGCTGAACCGGCGGAGCGGCGAGGTCGAAGGATCGGCGGCGTCGATCTCGGTAGGGCAGGGCCTCTACTCCACGCGTACCGACTGGGCGTGGGGCGCTGACGCCGGCTACGCCACGGGCATCTCCCGGCGCTACGTCAACGCACGGGTGGCGACGTTCGACTCGCTCACCACCACCGCTGTTCGCGACAACATCCCCACCGAGTTCAAGACCAGCTCCTACTCGACGTCGGTCGGCGTGACCCGCTCGTTCGGGTGGGGCTTCAAGAACAACTTCGGCCTGACGTTGAACGCGTCGTCGTCGGACGTGAGCACCATCGACGCGGATCTCGTGGGCCGCGACCCTCGCGCCATCGCCGATTTCCGGCAGCGCTTCGTTCCGGTCGGCGAGACGCGTGTATTTCCCGCGCTGTCGTGGGCGACCTTCTCGAACGATTTCCTCCGCACGCTCGACGTCACGACGCTCGCTCTGCAGGAGGACTTCCGCCTCGGCCACGACATCAGCGCCTCGGTGTATCCGGTGCGCAAGGCCTTCGGCTCGACGCGTGACCTCATCGGCATCAGTGGCCACGCCGGCTACGCGGTCGGCCTCGGCGACGGCCTCGCGGCGGCGAGCGTCACGGCGGTGCAGGAATACGAGGACAGCGATCTCAGCGACGCGTCGGTGAGCGGCGGCTTCACCGGCGTGACGCCGCGCATCGGCGTCGGGCGCTTCGTGATGAGCACGTCGTTCATCAGCCGTTACAAGAACTACCTCCGCTCGCGCACCATCACCGGCGGCAACGATCGCCTCCGCGGCTACCCCTCGAACTTCTTCTTCGGCTCCGACGCCGTGTTCTACAACCTCGAGTTCCGCTCGACGTCGGTCGAGATCCTGAAGTGCGCCTTCGGCGGCGTCGCCTTCTTCGACGCCGGCGACGCCGCGCAGGGCTTCGACATGCTCCACGCGAAGCAGTCGGTGGGCGTGGGCCTGCGGGCTCTCTTCCCGCAGGTCAATCGCGCGGTCTTCCGCCTCGACCTCGCGTTCCCGCTGAAGCGAGGCCCGTTCCCGGAGACCGGCATTCCGACGCCGGTCGATCCGGTGGGCTTCTACTTCTCCTTCGGGCAGGCCTTCGGTCCGTAGGCCGTAGGCCTGCCGTCAGCGTCAGGTCGCGTGCGCGTTGTCGGCTGTGCGCGGCGTGGCGCCCCCGAAGATGGTGGGCAGATCACTCGCGTTCGGCTCGAGCGCATGCTCGATGACCTGGCTCATGTCGTCGACGAGGAACACCTCGAGGCTCTCGAGGACGTCCTTCGGCAGCTCGTCCAGGTCGGCGCCGCATTTTCGAGGCAGGATGACCCGCTTCAGACCTGCGCGATGCGCCGCGAGGACCTTGGCCTTGACGCCGCCGACCGGGAGCACGCGCCCGCGGAGGGTGGCCTCACCCGTCATCGCCGTGTCGGGACGCACGCGACGGCCCGTGAACAGCGAGACGAGAGCAGTGAAGATGGTGACGCCAGCGCTGGGACCGTCCTTGGGAACGGCGCCCGCGGGCACGTGGATGTGGACGTCCTGACCCTCGACCACGCCGGCCTGGATGCCGAGTCGTTCGGCGTTGCTCCTCACGTACGTGAGCGCAGCGCGCGCCGACTCCTTCATCACGTCGCCGAGCTGGCCGGTGATCTCGACGTTGCCCTTGCCGGGCATGCGCGAGGTCTCGATGAAGAGGATGGACCCGCCGAACGGTGTCCACGCCAGGCCGGTGGCGACACCGGCGATCGAGGTGCGTTCGGCGATCTCGCGCTCGAACTTCGGTTTGCCGAGATGACGGACGAGATCCGTCTCCTCGATCGCGACCGACGGCGACGTGTCGACGACGACGTCGTCGGTCTGCCCTTCGGTCCTGTCGTCCTTGGACGTTCGACGAGCGACGTCGAGGGCGGCGGCGCGGCAAAGCTTCTTGATCTCGCGATCGAGCTGCCGGACGCCAGCCTCACGGGTGTAGTCGCGCACGATGACGGAGAGCGCCTCGTCGGAGATGGTGAGCTTGCCTTCCTTGATGCCGTGCTCGCTCGTTCGCTTGGCGACCAGGTGGCGCTTCGCGATGTGGACCTTCTCGTCAGGGGTGTAGCCGGACAGCTCGACGATCTCGAGGCGATCGCGGAGCGGAGCCGACAGCGTCTCGAGCGTGTTCGCCGTGCACACGAACATGACCTCGGAGAGGTCGAACGGCAGCTCGAGGTAGTGATCGGTGAACGTCCTGTTCTGTTCGGGATCGAGGACCTCGAGCAGTGCGGACTCGGGTGAGCCGCCCCACCCGGTGCCCATCTTGTCGATCTCGTCGAGGAGCACGACCGGGTTCTTGACCGCCGCCTTACGGAGCGCGGCGAGCACGCGCCCGGGGAGGGCGCCGACATAGGTACGACGATGACCGCGGACCTCCGCCTCGTCACGGACGCCACCGAGGGCGACGCGGACGAAGGGCCGACCGGTGGCGTCGGCGATCGACTGACCGAGCGACGTCTTGCCGACGCCCGGCGGTCCGACGAAACAGAGCAGCGTGCCCGACGTGCGCGTCTTGCCCGAGAGCTTCAGCACGGCCACGTGCTCCAGGATGCGCTTCTTGATGTCGTCGAGGCCGTAGTGATCGGCCTCGAGCTGCGCTGCGATCTTGTCGATGTCGATGGGCGCCTCGGCGCGCTTCGACCACGGCAGATCCGCGATGAGCTCCAGGTAGTTGCGGATGACGTGCGTCTCCGCGCCCTGACCGTTCATGCTCTCGAGCCGTCGGAGCTCACGATCGACCACTTTTTGTGCGTCTTCGGGGAGCTTCGCGTCGTCGAGACGCTTCCGCAGCGACGAGAGCTCGTCGTTGCCGTCCTCGTCCCCGTCGAGCTCGCGCTTGATGGCGCGCATCTGCTCGCGGAGGACGTGCTCACGCTGGTTCTTGCCGAGCTCCTTCTTCACCTCGGTCTCGATCTTCGACCGGACCTCGGCCTTGGCCTTGGCTTCACCGATGCGCTTCAC
>JAYTZB010000180.1:0-3418 GCA_043742085.1 Polyangiaceae bacterium | reverse complement strand
GCGGCGCTGTGGCGCGCCTACGCGAAGAAGCGCGGCCTCGCCTTCGTGGAGCCCGAGGGCGACTGGCCGAACCGCAGCGCGCCGGCCATCACCTGGTCGGACGACCGCGCGGAGCTCAGGATCATCGCCATCGGCAAGGAGGCGCGCGTGCGCACCAGGCTCGTCATCCGCCCGCGCGGCACGCTGCTCGGCGCGCTCACCATGGCCGTCGACGCCGCCGGCTCGGGCGACGTCGAGCTACGCGAGCGGCCGGCAGGATTCGCGCGGCGCATCGTCACGGCCGACGTGCGGCGCCTGTTGCTCGGCTTCCGGCAGCGCGATCGCCTCGTCGTGCGCTACCGGCGCGGACGCATCACCGTCGAGTGGCCCAGCGGCGAGCGGAACGATGCGCGCCTGGACGAGGCGCGTCGCCTCGGCGAAGCGATGGCAGCCGCCGTCGACCACGAGTTCCGAGCCACGGGCCTCGCCGCCGTGCGCGAGCCGGCGGCGTGACGCAGCGCCGGTTCTGATTTAGGCTGCGCCGCCTCCGATGTCGGTCCTTGCAGCCCTCGACGTCAGCAAAGCGTACGGCGAGCGTACGCTGCTCGACAAAGCGTCGTTCACGCTCCAGGACGGCGAGCGGGTCGGTGTCGTCGGCCGCAACGGCGCCGGCAAGAGCACGTTCGCGAAGATCCTCGCCGGCGCCGAGGCGCCCGACACCGGGTCGGTGGCCACGCGTCGCGGCGCTCGCGTCGCATACCTCGCGCAAGAGCCCGACCTCGACCTCACCAAGACCGTGCGCGCGTCCGTCGAGGAGGGCCTCGATGCGTGGATCGCCGCCCGCGATCGCCACGAGAGGATCACCGAGACCATCGGCACGCAAGCGCACGCCAGCGACGCGCTCCTCGCCGAGCAGCTCGAGGCAGCCGGCGAGGTCGAGCGCCTCGGAGGCTGGGAGCGCTCCCACGAGGTCGACCGCGTCCTCGCTCATCTCGGCATCCTCGACGCCGTCGATCGCCTCACCGGTACGCTGAGCGGCGGTCAGCGTCGTCGCGTCGCGCTCGCGCGCGTCCTCGTCGGCGCTCCCGACGTGATGCTCCTCGACGAGCCGACCAACCATCTCGACGCCGATACCATCGACTGGCTCGAGCGCTATCTCGTGGAGTCGTTCCGCGGCGCTGTCCTCCTCGTCACGCACGATCGCTGGCTGCTCGATCGCGTCGCGGACCGCACCCTCGAGGTCGAGGGCGGCCACGTGCACTCGTACGACGGCGGCTACGCCGATTTCCTCGCGGCCAAGGCCGACCGGATGATGCTCCAGGAGCGCACCGAGAAGAACCGCCGCAACTTCCTGCGCACCGAGCTCGAGTGGCTGAGCCGCCAGCCCAAGGCCCGCAGCACGAAGCAGAAATCACGCATCGGTCGCGCCGAGGCCGCGCGCGACATCGAGGCTCCGCGCGAGGACGCACGCGTCGAGCTCTCCGCCCAGGTGACCGACGCGGGCCGCGCCGTCCTCGATCTTCGCGGCGTGGGTCTGAAGGTCCCGAACGGCGAGCGCTTCCTGCTCCGGAACTTCGACCTCGCGATGACCACCGGCGATCGCCTGGGCATCCTCGGCCCGAACGGCGCCGGAAAGACCACGCTGCTCCGCGCGCTGCTCGGCGAGACGCCGATCGCCGAGGGCGAGATGGTCATCGGCAAGCGCGTGCGCGTCGGCTACCTCGATCAGCAGCGCGCCGCGCTCGATCTCGACACCACGGTCTTCGACACGGTCGCGGGTGCGGTGCCCTCGGTCGACAAGGAGCGCATCGATCCGCGCTCGTACCTCGAGCGCTTCGCGTTCGACGGGCACATGCAGAAGAAGAAGGTCGCGGCGCTCTCGGGCGGTGAGCGCGCACGGCTCGCGCTCGCGCGGCTCCTCGCATCGGCGGCCAACCTGCTCCTCCTCGACGAGCCGTCCAACGATCTCGACACCGACACCCTGAGCGCGCTCGAGGACTTCCTCTCCACGTACGAGGGCTCGCTGCTGGTCGTCACGCATGATCGCTATCTCCTCGATCGCGTCACGACCGGCATCCTCTGCTTCGAGGGCGACGGACGGGTCACGCGGTACGCCGGCGCGTATCAGGCGTACGCGGCAGCGCGCGCGCGCGAGGAGGACCAGCGCCGCGCCGCGAAGAACGCGCCGGCCGAGATCGCGCGTCGCGAGGCGGAAAAAGCGGCGGATCGTGCGGCCAAGAGCAACAAGCCCGCGCTGTCGAAGAACGAGCAGCGCGAGCTCGACGGCATCATGGACAAGATCGACGAGGCCGAGCGCATGGCGGCAGCCGTAGAGGCCGAGCTCGCGGATCCGACGCTCTATGCCGGCGGCCAGGAGAGCCCGCGCGTTCCCGAGATCCGCGCGCGGCTCGAGGCGGCGCGCGCGCTCGCCGGCAAGCTCACGGCGCGCTGGGAAGACCTCGAGGCGAAGAGGTCGAGCGTGTGAGCGCTGAGCGCGGCGGAGCGCGGCGGAGCGCCGTCAGAACGTGCCGACGCAGCCGAGCGTTGCGCCGTTGCCGACAGCAGAGGGCGCGCAGCCGATGCGAACGCCGCCGGCCGATGCCGTGCTCCTGCTCGGCGCGGTGGCGACGACGGTGAGGCCACCGATCGCGAAGATGCCGCCGCCCACGAGGCTCACGATCGCGACCGTCAACCACGTGCGCGACGCGGAGATCTTTCCGTCGCAGTCGGGAGGCTGGTTCACGCCGAGGCCAGGGCAGTTGTTGTTGTAGTCGTCGATGGTCCCCTTGCGGACCAGCATCGAGACGCCGCCCGTCGCCAGCAAGGCGGCGCCGGTCGCGGCGAACGCCCATCCGAGCACGCGCTGGCCATGACCGGGATCGGAGTCGACGGGCACGGCGCGATCGCGCGGGCCGCCCGTGCCGGGATCGCCGCTCGCACCCGGCTCGCCGGAAGCGTCGGGCGTGAGCGCGACGAGCATCACCGTCTCTCGCGTCACGCTGCCCGGCGCGATCTCGACGTTGCGCGCGGTCGAATGAAAGCCCTTGGCGCGGAGCTCCAGCGTGCGCCGTCCGGCCTCGACGCGGAACGGCGTGGTCGCCGGCAGCGCGCCGAGGCGGACGCCGTCGAGCAGCACCTCGGCGCCCTCGGTGCCGCGGATCTCGAGGCTCCCGAGATGACGGCGCACCACGGCGAGCGCCCCCTCGATGGCGCCGCGATTCTTCGTGATCCACGGATCGTCCGCGGCCGCCAGGCAGAGGAGGAGATCGCTCTCCGCCGCGATCCACAAGCCGAGCGCCTGCTCCGCGAGCGCGACCTGGGCACGCGCGCGCGGTGAAGGCGACTTCGCGAGCGCCTTCTTGAAGACCGCGAGCGCCTCGTCGTCCTTGCCGTGCTCGCGCAGCTCGAGGCCGCGGTTGATCAGCGTCTCGGCGTCGGG
>JAYTZB010000179.1:0-2129 GCA_043742085.1 Polyangiaceae bacterium | reverse complement strand
TCGCGCTCGCGGCCGTGGATCGGGTCCGCATCGTCAGCCGCCAACACGCCGGGTAGGCCCGCACGCGGCGTCACCGACTGCACCATGTGCGGATCGATGCCGGTCTCGTCGAAGTGCCGCGGATCTTTCCCGAGGATCCGGATCCACTCCGGCTCGCCCAGCACCTTCCCGGTGATCAGGGACGACGGGACGCCGGTGATGGCGCCGAAGACGACCAGATCGCGGGACCGCGGCCCCGGCGGCAGCTTGCAGAGCTCATCGCCGGCGACCGAGGGCAGGTTCGTCGAGAAGATGGGGTTGCTGCAGTTGTTGTTGCCCAGATAACTCGGCTTGTACGGCAGATCCATCCGGGCGTCGTTGGGAGGAAACGGCGCAGCAAGAAGCGGATCGTGCTCGCCCGCGCGGTCCGGCACCTTCGCGCTCGAGAGGCCATTCACGTAGCGCGTAATTGGATATTGCGGATCGATCCCAAAACGCTGCTTCATGTGATGAAATCGAACGTTCAGGTCCTCCTCGTTCGTGAAGTAATAGCCAGCATGGACCTGACAGCTCGGGTCGTTCGCCAGGCTCTGACAGAGCGGATCGCGCGCCTTGTCGCACGTGAACGCGAAGCCGCAAGAGGTGCACTCGACAGCACCCGGCGCAGACGTGCACACCGAGGCGGCACGCGGGGCGGTGGTGGTCTTGCCGTCCTCGCGAAAAATCGGCGATCCCGGAAACTCACCGTTCACGAACGCCCATCCCTGACCGCCTATCTCGAGCGGGTCGACGCTGGCGTCCTCCTCGTCGGTGAGCATCAGCACCGCCAGCAGCGAATCCGGGCGGAGAAAGGCGCGGCGCTGCTGGAGGATCGTCTCGTCGACGCCCTGGACATCGGCGCGATTCGCGGAGTCATGCTTGATCGAGACGTACGGGTCGGGCTGGACGAGGAATCGATACCAGCTCTCCAGCTGGGCCTCGAGACCGCAACCGTCGTCGTGCACGCCGGAGACGAGACTCGCGAGATCCGTCCGGAGCTGCGCTGGATCCGTGATCGCGCCCGGCCCGAAGGCCAGGAATCCGGACGCTGCGTCCGGGACTGGACTGCCGTCGTCGCCGCGCTGGAGCAGATGCGCGTTGTCGTTGCTGTGCCCGGTATCCGAGCAAACGTCACCGCCGCGGCCGCCGAGCGACGACGAGATGATCCCGATATGCAGATCGCGCACGGGCGCAAACTCCGGTCGACCTGCCGTGCACGCGCCGTTCGTGGAGGTGCCCACCACCGCGCCCGTGGGATCGACGCAGCGAGGGCTCACGAGCCGCGTCAGCAGGTCGGGCAACGATTTCCGGAGGATCTCCTGCTTGTCCTTCATCGAGGATGAATTGTCGATCATCAAGAGCAAATCGATCTTCGCTGCGAGCTTCAACGTGCCGGTGGGCATCGTGCCCAGCCCATCGTCGACCGTCGCGGCGGAATCGGCCGGATCGCCGCCCTTGGGGCCTCCGAGCGCGACCACGCCTCCACAGGCGGTCACGGTCATGCCGAGAGCGAGCGCGCGAAGATGGGATTGAAGATGGGATTGAAGACAGGATTTGATCATCTCATTGCACCAATGGATGACGGTTCGCCGATCGTTCACGGAATCGACGTCCGCTTCACGATGGCGCGGACCCGACCTCCGAAGGCGCTGCTGGGATGGGCGGCGATGAAGCGAAGCGCGGCCTCGTGCGCGGCGGCGGTGTTGCCGCTCGCGACGAGCGTCTCGATCGACGCCAGCTCGGCTTCTTCGCGCAGCGAGCCGTGCGGGAAACGGCGGTCGTACTCGTCGAGCGCCTGTCGCGCGGTCGCGGGATCGTGAGCAGCCAGCGCGGCGCGCACCCGGTCGAGGACATCGAGCTCCGGTGAGAGCGAGTCTGCGCTGCGGGCGGGCGCGACCGCGACCGGCGACGTCGCGGAGGACGCCGCTCGCGCCGTGGTGGTCGCCGGAGCAGGTGTCGGCACCGTGACCGGCGCGGCCGCGCTGGGCTCGGAGGCCGTCGGAAGAGAATCGGCCGAGATGCCCGGAGTGTCGTCCGCCTGCGCTGCGCCCGGCGTGCGAGCTGGCGCGGGGACCGCCGCGGACGCCGCCGGCGCTGCGGAGACTGCCGGC
>JAYTZB010000178.1:0-3784 GCA_043742085.1 Polyangiaceae bacterium | reverse complement strand
CAAATTCCGAGCGTGTCCAAGTTCGCAAGCTAGCTTGCGAAAAGCGGGGATGGCCTCGCGGGAGGGGGTGAGGGGGGAAGCGGCGGACGGCGTGGCCATATGGCCCGGACAGATTTGGGGGTGGCCCCGGACAGCGGGCGCGCGGGCTGCGGCGGGCGCGGGCTGCGGCGGGCGCAGGGCTGCGGCGGCTGCCGCGGTCAGTCCTTTAGACGGAGGCCGATCGGAAGGCCCTCGCCTAGGATCGCGACCCGTTCGTCTTCGCCCATGTCGACCAGCTCGCGCACCGCGCGGACCCACGCCTCTTTTGCGCCCGCCACGACGAGCTTCTTCGCGACCTCGAGGCGGATTTTTTCCGACACGTCACGCGCTCGGTCGCCGGTGACGCGCGCGAGCTGCACCGCCGCATGCGGGGCGGTCGCTACCGACTCCCACTTTTGCTTGAGGAGACGCTCCAGCCACACCTCCGCGGTCTTCGCCGAGACCACGTGGTGCACGCTCGCGTAGACCGGGACGCGCGCGCCGACACGGCCGATCGCGCCCCACAAACGCGGGTCGTCCGAGCCCCACGTCTTTTCGTGGATCCACTCGCCCAGCTGAACACGGCGGGCGACGGGGACTCGCTCGAGCGCAGCCAGCGTGGCAAGGAGCTCGTCGGGCGCCTCCGGAACGCGCTTCGGTTTCTTCAGCTTCGCTTCTGCCGGTGCGATCGCCGGATCGAAGGCATCGCGGATCGTCGTCTGCATGGGCTCTTCGAGGCCGCCCGATACACGACGCCACGCGATGAAGAATTGCTGCCACCCACGCGGCTCGTCGGGGAACGCAAGGCGGCCTTCGAACATCGGCCACGTCTTCTCGATCCGCGCCGGATCGCCGGGGTCGCCGAAGCCCGGACGAAGGCAGTAGCCGAGGAGCAGCCAGTACGCGCGCTCGTGCGCTGCGGTCCGGCGGCGCGAGCCCGTATTCACGAGCAGGCGGTCCGCAAGCGCGCGCGCCACTTCCATGGTCCACGTCACGCGGTCGCCGAGGATCTTTTCGAGATCACGCAGCACGTCCTTCGTCTCGCGCGGATCCGCCTCGTTCTTCTTCCCGAAGACGCGATCGAGGATGCGCTCGGCTTCACCCAGCTTCGACGGCGCGATCGAAACGCGCGGCGACGACGCCACGGACAGGCGCGGCGGCAGCAGCGACGCGGGCGGCGGCGGCATCGACGTCGACCGCGCGCCGCTGTCGCGAAGCTGGAATTCCAGGCGATACTTGCGGCCCGCCGCGCCGCCCTGACCAGCCTCCGTACACGCGAGCTCGAGCTGCCCGGTCGAGAGGAGCTCGCCGCCGAGATGCACGGGCACCGACTGCTCCTTTCCCGAGGCCGGCAAGCGCGCCACCACGGGAGGTAGGCGCTCGAACGCGTCCTCCGCCACGCTCACGAGCGCCCCCGCCTCGTCACGCGCCACGTCGGACGCCAGCAGGTCGAAGCGAACGTTGCGCCCCACGACGAGCTCGAAGCGCCGTCCCGCTTCGTGCCGCACGCCTTCTTTCGCGCCACGCGGAAGAATGCACACCGCACGTGCCTCGCCACCCTCATGCTCCGGAGCCAGCGCGACGTAGTACCCGTGCGACGCTCCGCTCTCGATCCGCACGCCGACGCCGCGGCGCGCGAATCCGTAGAGGACCGCACCCCGCGCCACCGCAAGATC
Organism: Polyangiaceae bacterium; assembly: GCA_043742085.1. Lineage (GTDB taxonomy): Bacteria > Myxococcota_A > Polyangia > Polyangiales > Polyangiaceae > Labilithrix. The sequence continues at coordinate 2,090 of JAYTZB010000178.1, read as the reverse complement.
GGGGTCCGTGCCAGGGAGTATGGATGGGCCGCCGCCGCCGGCCGCATCGGGACCGGAGATCGCGGCGATCAGCGCTTCCACGATGGGCTTCGCGTTGAAGACGCCGCCGTTCAGGAGCAGCGCATCCGGCGCGCCGCGCGGCATCTCGCTCGCATGACGCACCAGGAACTGCCGCACGTGGCGCGTGATCGCCGGATCGCGCTCGTAGGGGAGCCCGAACGACACGATGCCGCCGCGCGGCCTCGCCGTTGCGCCGACGTCGCCCTGCACCTCCGGGAAGAAGCCGCCCAGGACGACGCGCTCCACCTCTTCGCGCTTCAGCGTCGTAGAGCGCGCACCGCCGACCAGCTTCGAGCCTCGACCGAGGACGGTCACGCGCGCGTCGTCGGCTGCGGTCGCACCGAGGATGCGCTCCTTCGCTTCGCGGCACGACAGCACGAGCTGCGCGAGCTCCGCCATCTCGAGGCGGCCGCCGCCCCGCGCGAGACGCGGCTCGGCGACATGCGCGAGCGCGAGGTCCATGTTGTCCCCGCCGAGCAGGATGTGCCGGCCGACCGCGATGCGCCGCACCGAGAACCACGGCGGCGCGCTGGCCTTCGCGACGCCCATCAGCGAGAGGTCCGTCGTCCCACCACCGACGTCGCAGACGAGCACCGTGCGCTCACCCCCCTCCGACGCCAGCTCGCGAATCGCGCGCTCCCCGCGGATCGCCGCATAGAAAGCGGCCGTGGGCTCCTCCAGCAGCATGGGATGAAGCCCCGCTTGCTCTGCCGCGCGCAGCGTCAGCTCACGCGCCACCTCGTCGAACGACGCCGGGAGCGTGAGCACCACGTCCTGCTCCGCGAGCGGCGCATCGGGCAGATCCCGATCCCACGCCTCGCGAATGTGCGCGAGGATCCGCGCGCTCGCATCGACGGGCGAGATCCGCCGCGTCGCCTCCCCATCCGGCGCATCGGGCGCACCCCACGGCAGGATCGGCGCGAGGCGATCGACGGCGGCATGCGAGAGCCAGCTCTTCGCAGACGCCACGAAGCGCCCCACGACCTCCGCGCCGCGCTTGCGCGCGAGCTCGCCCGCGACCCACTCGGGATCGCCCTCCACTTCACCGGCGACCGGCGCGTAGAGGCACGACGGGAGCATCGCCAGCGATTCACGCTCGCGCGGTGTCACGAGCTGCGTCACCTCGAAGATGCGAGGATCCGGCGCGCCCTTGCGCTTCGGATCGATCTCCGCGTAGGCGACGACGGTGTGCGTCGTTCCGAGATCGATGCCGACGACGAAGCGCGATGCCATCGATCGTCCTTCGTTCAATCCGCGCGGACGCTCAGCTCGACCTTCCAGCGCTCGTCCTTCTTTCGCGGCTGGAGCGGCACTGCCTCGAGGAGCAGCGTGCCCACCTCGGTGATGCTCGAACGGAGCCGCACCGGGACGACGTCGCCCTGGCTGCGGCCCTCGGCCGGGAGATCGACCTCGATGGGCGCGAGCTCGTCGAGCTCGTCGGACTTCCAGCGCTCGAGCGCGGTGCCCACCGCGTCCTTGCGACGAACGTTCGAACCGAAGAAGCGGAAGCGCACCTTCTCGCCGACGACGACGCCGAGCTCGTTACCCGGCACCTCCGCCGCGGTGCCCTCCTCCATGCCGAAAGGAGCGACGCACAGCGCGGTGACGGGCGGCTCGAGACCGGGGATGGCGGGGACCGCACCCTCGATGCCGACGTAGTACGCGCGGCCCGTGCCGCCGCGAATGCGTACACCGCGACCACGACGCGCAAGCCCGTACGCCGCCGCGCCGCGCGCCACCGCGAGATCGAGATCCGTGCCGTCGAGCATGCGCGGCGCCGGAGCCCCCTCGCTCTCCATCCAGGCGGAGAGGCAGGACACGAGGCGCTCGCGGAGCACGCCGCTCTTCATCACGCCGCCGTTGAAGAGGATGCGTGTAGGATGCAGCATCTTCGGCGCCGCGCCCTTCTTGCCTCCGCCGCCCAGCTTGCCGAGCGCATCGGCATGGCGCGCGAGCAGCGCCGCGAGGTGCTTCGTCACCGCGGGATCCTGCGCATAAGGCAGACCGAGCTGCGTGAGCGCAGCACGAGC
>JAYTZB010000177.1:0-13484 GCA_043742085.1 Polyangiaceae bacterium | reverse complement strand
TAGGCGTCATGCGCTCGCTCGCGCCCGCGCGCGTCACGGTGCGCGTCACGGCGCGCGCGTCGGGCAACAGGCATGGTGAGACGGAGCCAGCGCGAAGGCCGACCCGATGCCTACCTGCGCGGCCACGCCTGCCGTGCTCCAGAGCCCGAACGCGAGGACCGCCGCGCCGGCCGTCCGCTTCACCCAGGGGCGGGCGAGCGATCGAGCGACGGTCTGTGCGAAGGCGCTCATCGTGAGCATGACCGGGAGCGTGGCCAGGCCGAACGCGGCCATCGTCACTCCGCCCATCGCCGGAGACTCGGCCGACGTCGCCAGTGCCAGGGCGCCGTAGAGCAGACCGCACGGCATCAGTCCCCACAGCGCGCCCAGCGCGAGCGCGTGCCACGGCGTGCGCAGCGGAAGGACGCGCTTCGTCAGCGGCGCGATCCTCGCCCAGAGCGGCGCGCCCAGCGCCTCGAGCGCCCGGATGCCGGACGGCAGCCCCGCGAGGTGGAGGCCGACCGCCAGCATGCAGAGCGCGGCGACGGCACGAAGACCGATGCGCACGCCATCGAGCGGAATCACGCCCGTGGAGAGCGTGCCCAGCGCTCCGAAGAGAACGCCGAGCAACGTGTACGACGCGACCCGGCCGCCGTTGTACGCGAGCCAGTACGGCGCCGTGGCGAGACGCGACCCCGCGCGTGCGCTCGCGGAGGGACAGCGCGGCGCGGCCGAGCAGAGGACGCCCACCACGCCGCCGCACATCGCGACGCAGTGGACGCCTCCGAAGAGGCCCATCAGGAACGCGGAGACCACGAGCGGGCTCATGGTGCTCCGAGGAAGACGGCGCGGGCCGTGTGCACCCGCGCGTCGCCGGCCGCGCCCTCACGCACGCGGATCACGAAGGCGCGGTCCGCCGCGAAGTGCGCCTGGTCCATGCTGACGAACACGGGGATTCGCCGGCTGCCGAGCGGCTCGATGTCGACGTGCGTCATGCCGATGATGAACGTGAGGTCGGGATCGCCGGCGGCCTCGAGATCGAACGACGACGCGCTCGATTGCTTGTTCACGACATGGAGCTCGAACGCGTTGCGGATCATGCCGCCATCGCGCGTGTAGGGCGCGCCGGGGAGCCGCACGATGTTCGCCTCGAACGGCTCGCGCTGCCGGAAGGCGAACGTCGCCACGACGGCGCCCACCACGAGGAACGCCGTGTAGGCCACGAGCCGCGGCCGCAAGAAACGCCGTGCCTCGCCGCGGAGGCCACGCAGCGAGTCGTACCGGATGAGGCCGCGCGGGCGACCCACCTTGTGCATCACGTCGTCGCAGGCGTCGATGCATGCCGTGCACGCGAGGCAATCGAGCTGAAGCCCCTCGCGGATGTCGATGCCGGTCGGGCACACCACGACGCAGCGGTTGCATGCGACGCAGTCGCCGGTCGTCCCCGTCGGCGCGCTCGGCGCGGACGCCTTGCTCAGTTTTCCGCGAGGCTCGCCGCGCCGCTCGTCGTAGCCGACGACCAGCGAGTCGTCGTCGATGAGGACGGACTGCAGCCGCCCGTAGGGACACACGATGACGCAGAGCTGCTCGCGGAAGAACGCGAAGTTCCCGTAGAACACGCCGGTGGTGGCGATCATCCATGCGAACGCCTCGGGATGGGCCGATGGCTTGGTTCGCACCATCGCGAAGACCTGCGGCAGCGAGACGAAGTAGGCGAGGAACACGTGCGCGACGAGCAGCGCCGCGACGGCGTATGCGGCATGCGTCGCGACGGCGCGCCAGATGCGATCCCCGGTGAACGGCCCCTTCGCCCGGCGCATCGCCACGTTGCGAGGCCCGTTGATCAGCCGCTCGATCGGACGAAAGACGCCCTCGAGGAACACGGTCTGCGGACATGCCCATCCGCACCACACGCGACCGAGCACGGCGGTGGCGTAGAGGAGACCGAACGCCACGCCGCTCAGCATGAAGAACAGGAGCCACATGTCCTGCGCGTTGAACGTGAGCCCGAAGAGGAAGAACTGTCGCCTGTCGACGTCGAGGAACACCGCCGGGTGCTTGCCGATCGGAATCCAAGGCAGCGCCGCCCACAGCGCGATCAGCGCCCAGAACACCACCCGTCGCGCGCGCGCGAAGCGACCCGAGACGTCGGCGGGGTAGGGGCGCTTGTGCTTGCCGTCGCGACCGAGCGAGCCCTCGCCGAGGACGCGCAGCTGATGGAGATTGGCCATGATGTTCCCGACTCAGGGATTCGCGGACAGGACGTCCCGCTCGCCCTGCGCGGCCTTGCCGCCAGCGACGTTGGTGCCGCGAATCGTGAGCACGTAAGCCGTGACCGCCTGGACGCGCTCCGCACCGAGCTGCGGACCCCACGCGGGCATACCCTTGTCGGCCACGCCGCTCGTGATCGTCTTGTAGACCTTGTCAGGCGCGCCGCCGTGCAGCCAGAAGTCGTCGGTGAGGTTGGGGCCGACGACGCCGCCGCCATCCGCCCGATGACAGGCAGCGCAGGTAGTGGTGAAGACCTGCTTGCCACGTGCGACCGTGCCGCGGTCCTTCGAGAGCGTGGCCAGCGCCTCCGAGGTGACCGGTCCGACGAGCTTCGCCGCGCCGGCCTGCGCCGCCGCCGCCTTGTCCATCTCCGCCTCGTACGCCGCTCCCGGGAGATCGGCGAAGCCGGCGGTCTGGTAGACGAACCAGTATCCGAAGCCGAAGACGATGCTGCCGAAGAGGGTATAGAGCCACCAGTTGGGGAGCTTGTTGTCGTACTCCTCGATGCCGTCGATCTCGTGGATGACCTTGTTCTCCGAAGAGGTCTCCGGGTTCTCGTCGTTGCTCATGGGCCTGCGCCTTTCTCCTCGTCTGCGTCGTCGTCGAGCGGCATCCGCGCGAGCGGGTCGTACGCAGCCGAGCGCTTCCGCATCGTCAGGAAGAACATGACCGCGAACACGGTGAGGAAGATGAAGAGCGCCATGAGCGGCAACGCCAGCAAGGGGCTCCGCGCGAGGAGCTCGGACTTCACTTCGCACCTCCGTTCGTGGCCGGCATCGTCGCAGCGGGGGCCGCGGCGACGATGCCTCCGGGCTTGGCGAGCGGCGGGCTCTTGCCGAGCCGCTGCAGATACGCGATCACGGCGACCATCTCCGCGTCGCTATCGATCGTCACGCCCTCCGCGAAGAGGTCCTTGGCGATGGCGCCGCCCTGCTCCGCGGCATCGGCCCTTGCACCAGCGATGTCGGCGCTCGTGTAAGGCACCCCGATCGAGCGCATCGCGCTCATCTTCTCGTCGGTGCGGGAGAGGTCGACCTTCTCCGTGGCGAAGTGGGCGTACGGAGGCATGTTCGAGCCGGCCGTGATGGCGCGCGGATCGACGAGATGGCGGTAGTGCCAGAGGTTCGGATACTTGCCGCCCTCCCGCGCGAGGTCCGGTCCGGTGCGCTTGCTGCCCCACTGGAACGGGTGATCGAAGGCCGAGTCCGCGAGCGTCGACGCGTCGCCGTAGCGCAGCGTCTCGAACCGCATGGCCCGGATCATCTGCGAGTGGCACGTGTAGCAGCCCTCCTTGATGTAGACGTCACGGCCCTCGAGCTCGAGGGCGCGGTACGGCCGGATGTCGGTCTTCGACGCAGCCTCCGCGGGCTTCACGATGAGGGCCGGCACGAGCTCCGCGACACCTCCGACGAGGACCGCCAGCGTCGCGAGCACGGTGAAGATGAGCGCACGGCCCTCGACGATGCGGTGCCAGGCAGCCCCGCCCTCGGCCCTCGCGGCTCGGATCGATGCGGCGCCGAAGCCGGCGACCACCACCGCGATCAGGATGAAGAGCGGGCTCGCGAAGGCGTTGACCATCAGCGAGACGCCCGCGAGGGCGACCACGGTGACGGTGACGAGCACCGGAGCGGAGAAGACGATCTTCGCCCAGGCGAGCTCCGGCGCGCGCACCAGCGGAACGACCATCACCTCGGTCACGACCAGCTTCGCGCCGCGCATCGTGCGCGCGAGGTTGTAGGCCATCATGATCATGCCGACGAAGTAGAGCGACCCGCCGACGAGCCGCATCCAGTACATCGGCCTCAGCGCGAGCAGCGTCTCGACGAAGGTCGGATACATCAGCGAGCCGTCGGGGTTGAGCGCGCGCCACATCAGGCCCTGCGTGACGCCGCTGACCCACATCGCGATGACGTAGAGGAGGATGCCGAACGTTCCGATCCAGAAGTGGAGATCGGCGAGGCGCTTCGAGTGGAGCTCCCGTCCGTACAGCTTCGGAATGAGCCAGTAGAACATCCCCGCCGCCATGAAGCCGTTCCACCCGAGCGCGCCAGCGTGGACGTGACCGATGATCCAGTCCGTGTAGTGCGCGAGACCGCTCACGCTCTTGATCGAGAGGAGGGGGCCCTCGAAGGTCGCCATTCCGTAGAAGGTGACGCCGGCGGCGAAGAACTTGAGGACGGGATCCGTCCTCAGCTTGTCCCAGCCGCCCCGCAGCGTGAGCAGGCCGTTGAGCATGCCGCCCCACGAGGGCGCCCAGAGCATGAGGCTGAAGATCATGCCGAGCGACTGCGCCCAGTCGGGCAGCGCGGTATTCAGGAGATGGTGCGGACCCGCCCAGATGTAGACGAAGATCAGCGCCCAGAAGTGGATGATGCTGAGTCGATAGCTGTAGACGGGTCGGCCTGCCGCCTTGGGCAGATAGTAATACATGATGCCGAGCACGGGAGTGGTGAGGAAGAAGGCAACGGCATTGTGGCCATACCACCACTGCACCAGCGCATCCTGAGCGCCGCCGTATACCGAATAGCTCTTCAGTGCGAAGACCGGTATTGCGATGCTGTTGACGATATGCAGGATCGCCACGGTGACGATGGTCGCGATATAGAACCAGATGGCGACGTAGAGGTGCTTCTCGTTGCGCTTCGCCAGAGTCCAGAAGAAGTTGATCGCGAATACCACCCAGATGAGCGCTATGGCGATATCGATAGGCCACTCCAGCTCTGCGTATTCCTTTGCTTGCGTGAAGCCGAGCGGGAGCGTGATGGCGGCCGAGACGATGATCGCCTGCCAGCCCCAGAAGTGAATGCTGGAGAGGACGTCGGACGCGAGGCGCGTCTTCAGCAGCCGCTGCGTGGAGTGGTACATCCCCGCGAAGATCATGTTTCCGACGAACGCGAAGATGACGGCGTTCGTGTGGAGCGGGCGCAAGCGCCCGAAGCTCAGCATGCGATGGACATTCGCCGGCCACCACGCCATCTCCAGGGCGCAGATCAGGCCGACGAGCATCCCGACCAGGCCCCACACGACGGACGCCATCACGAAGTTGCGCGGAGTCGCGTCGTCGTAGACCACCCTCACGCGTTCGCCGGCCGGCTCGAATGTCGAGGTGCCGCCGTCTGTCGTGTCCGTGCTCATGATTCGGCTTCCTTGGTCTCGGGCTGGTCGTCTTCGATGGGGAGAAGGGCAAGTCGGTCGGCGTGATCGAAGCTGCGCTGCCGGCAGGTGAACGCAAAGAGGATCACCGAGCCGATCACCAGCAGCAGGCTCACGAAGACCTGGAGGATCAGGATGTCCACGTCGTTCTCTTTCCTGTTCGTAGCTGCCACGTCGTCACGAGGACGGTGGACAGAGAGCTGAGCGGCATGAGCACCGCGCACCAGAGCGGCGTCATGAGACCGGCGAGCGCCAGCGTCACGGTGATCGCGTTGTAGAAGGCCGCGATCACGAGATTCCTACGCACGACTCGGGCCAGGCGCTTCGCCATGTGCAGAGCGGCGCGGATCGGGCCGAGGCCCGGAGAGACGAAGTAGAAATCGCAGCGCGCGGCCATGAACGGCCGATCGATGGCAGGCGTGCCTGCGCACGATGCCTGCTCGGCCACGAGGCTGTCGTTGATGCCGTCGCCGACGAACAGCGCCGGTCGGCCGTCCGCCTCCCCAAGCGCGCGCAGCCACGCGGCCTTGCCCTCGGGCGTCCGCGCACCGAATGCGCGCTCCCGCGGAATGCCGCACGCCGCGGCGATCGCGCGCGTGGCTTCGAGCGAGTCCCCGGACAGCACGCACGGCTCGTAACCCTCGCGCTCGAGCTCGCGGACCTCGACGCTGGCGTCGGCCCGGAGCGTCTCGCCGGTCACGATCGCCGCCAGCACCTCGCCGTCGCGCGAGAACACGACGTCGGGCGCGACCAGCGGGCTCGCCGTCGTCGCCGTGCGCACCGTGTCAGCTGCCCACGCCGGCGCGCCGAGGCGCCAGACATGACCGTCGAGCGTGGTCTCCAGGCCCTTGCCGGCCACCTCGCGAACCTCGCGCCGCGTGTCGATGGAGGCGGCGGCGCCGAGCGACGCGAGCGAGCGCACGATCGCGAAGCTCTTCGGGTGGGAGCTCCGGACCGCCAGATCGTGGGCGAGGTCGCGCTCGTCATGGGTGAGAGCTGCGAGCACGGCCGGGTTCTCCACCGCGAGCGCGCCGGTCGTCAGCGTCCCCGTCTTGTCGAACACGACGCGTCGAACATCGGCTGCGCGATCGAGGAACCCAGGCGTGCGCACGAAGAGCCCGACCCGGCGGAGACCGGCCTGGGCCAGCTCGTAGGCAAGCGGAGTCGCGATGCCGAAGGCGCAGGGACACGTGACGATGAGGAGCGCCGCGACGACGTCGAGCGATCGTGCAAGGTCGTGGGTGACCAGCAGCCAGCCCGCGAAGCCGCCGGCGGCGATGGTTCCGACGGCCGACACGTACAGCGTGCCGAGACGCCTCCACCATGGGGTCGACCGCGCGCTGTCGTGCTCGCGCCGGTTCGACGTCCGGAGGAGAGCCACCACCGAGGACGCATCGAAGGCGGTCGTGGCGCGGAGGACCGCGGCGCGGGCGTCCTGACAGAACGCGCCGGCGGGCACCACGTCGCCAGGCGCGAACGCGCGGGGAGCGCTCTCGCCGTTGATCCAGTCGAGCGAGAAGACGGTCGGGCTCTCTCCGACCAGCTCGGCGTCGACCGGCACGAGGTCTTGATGTCCGACGAACAGGAGATCGTCGGCGGCGATCTCCGTGCAGCGCACGAGCGTGACCGTGCTGCCGGCGACGCGTCGTGCGTACAGGCCCTCGGCGCCGTCGCTCGCGAGCAGGTACGCGCGATTCTTCGCCACGACGCGCTCCTGGAGGTAGCGGCCGACCAGCATCAGCGCGATGAAGACGTTCAGCGTGTCGAAGTACGACGTGCTACCGCCGCGCGTGAGGTACGTGAACGTCGAGCTCGAGAACGCGAGCGCGATCCCGAGCGCGATCGGCAGGTCGAGGTGCAGGATGCGCCGGCGCAGCGCCTGCCACGCCGCCCGGAAGAAGACCGTCCCTCCCACGAGGACGCTCACGAACGACAGCGCGAAGTCGAGCGCGTGGAAGAGCCGGAAGATCCGCCCCTCCGGCAGCCCGCAGTAGATCGCGACGCCGAAGATCATGGTGTTCATCGCGATCGCGATGCACACGCCCATGCGCCAGACGAGGTCGGAGCTCGTACGGGCATCGCCGGCCTTCAGCGCGGGGCCGAAGCGGTAGCCGAGGGCCTCGATGCTCTCGACGTACGACGTGAGCGGGAATGCCGAGCCGACGGTGAGCTCGACCGAGCCGATGGCGGAGTTGACGACGATCGCTGCGCTGGCCGGCTCACGCCGGAAGATCTCCTCGAAGAGCCACACACACGCCGAGCAATGGAGGCCCTGCACGTCGAGGACGAGGCGCGTCAGCCCGTGCTGCGACGCGAGGCGCGCGGCGATCGGCTCGAGCCACTTGTGATCGGACGTGCCCTGCGAGACCGGGTGCCCGTCGCCGCCGCCCAGCTCGTAGTAGCGAGCGAGACCTCCGTTCGACAGCAGGCCGTAGACCGCCTCGCACCCGCGACAGCAGAAGGCGCTCCTCTCGAAGGCCGGCAGCGGCAGCGCACAGTGCAGGCACGGCTTCCGGGGCGCACTCTTCGCGCGGGGTATCGCGTGGGACGAAACTGCCGTGACCATCGAGGGACGACTGGCGCATCGCAAGGGTCGTTCCACGCCGCGGACACCGCGAATTGCGAGAAGCGCGACGAGCGGCCCGCTGTCTTTGCGCCGGTCTGCAGCCTTTGCGCCCGGAGCTCACCGCTGTTGTGGCCTGCAGACGGCGAACGGGCGCGGGCGCGCAACGATCTCAAGGTCTCTTCGCTGGCACGCCGCGCGCTTGGTCTGGCGGCATGTCCAAGCCGATCCCCACCATCCAGAAGTACATGACGACGTCGCCGCACTCGATCGGCGTCGAGCAGCCGCTCTCGAAGGCGCACGACGTGATGCGCCAGCTCGGGATCCGCCATCTGCCTGTGCTCCACGGAGGGAAGCTGGTCGGCATGCTGACCGATCGCGACCTCCATCTCGTCGAGTCGCTCGCGGGCGTCGACCCGACGAAGGTGAAGGTCGAGGACGCGATGGCGACGGTCGTCTACGCCGTGCCGCCGGAGAGCCCCCTCGACGAGGTGGTCGACACGATGGGAGAGCACAAGTACGGCTCTGCGGTGATCATGCAGAACGAGAAGGTGGTCGGCATCTTCACGACGGTCGACGTGTGCCGCGCGCTCGGCGAGCTACTCCGGACCCGTCTCGCAAAGTAAAGAGGCGCTGCGTCGCGTGCTCAGCCGGTCCGGCGCTCGCTGTCGCTGACGATGCGGCGGATCTCGTCCTCGAGGTCCTTCGCCGCGAAGGGCTTGGCGAGCCACGGTCTGTCGGACGACGAGAGGAACTCCTCCGCGCGAGGATCCGTCGCGCTGGTCAGGAAGATCATCCGCCGCGCGTGCGACGGGTCGCGGAGCAGAGCGCCGTACACGTCGCGGTCCGCCGCGTCGTCGACGTCGAGGACCAGCGCGTCGTAGTCGTCCTCGAGCTCCAGGAGCGCGAGAGCCTCCGCAGCGCGCGACCTTCCGACGATCGCGAACCCCGGTTGCAAGAGGCGACGAACGGAGCTCACCAGGAGATCGTCGTCGACGATGAGTACGTGCGGAACGCGCAAGATGTCGGCTGCCCTCGCCGAGGAGTGTATCTCGATCGGGACGATGTGTTCGCCGATCGCCCGTAAAAAGCGTGGTTTCGTGATGTCGAAGTGTCCAGTCGAGTGGACACTTCTCGGACGTTCAGAGGCGTACCCCCGCGGGAGTATTACGTGAGGCGTTCGTGCGCCGTTCTAAGAGCCATGAACGGTCGCGATTTCGTGGTGGAGCTCGAGCGTCACGGATTTGTCGTTCGGCGCCGATCGAGGACGTTCGTGTGGGTCGCGCGTGGCGACCAGACACTGATGCTCGACGTGGAGGCGACAGTGCCCGACACGTACCTTGCCCGCATCCTCGCGCCGGGCTCGCGCCCGCCGGTGAGCGTCCGCCGCCCGAGCCTCCGCCCATCGATGCGACCGTCGGGTCGACCGAGCGGCCGTCCGTCGAACCATCCGTCGAAGCGCCCCTGAGCGATCAGCGCGCGCGCGCCGTGCCGCCGCCGCCGTTGTTCGGGAACGGGTGCTCACGGAGGAGCTTGCCGGCGAGGAACATGCGGTAGCGGCTGTCGACCACGCCCTTGTCACAGGTGCCGGACATGAACTGAGCGAGCCGGTCGTCGAGGGGCTTCTTTGCGGCGCCGCATTGCTGCAGCGACGAACGGATGATCTTGATCGCCGCGCGCGTGCAGACCTCGGGATCGTCGAGCGCCTTCTGCGGATCGGCGAGGTGACGCTTGTCGACCTGGTAGAGGCAGAGGAACTGACCGTCCTTCGAGCGGGCGTTGGGCTTGAGCCGGCTCTCGTACCAGGCGATCGCGACGAGGAGCGCGGCGGTCCGCTCCTCACCATGATCGTCGAACACGGGCTCGCTCTCGGCCACGCGTGCGATGGCTTCCGCGGATTTTTCGTAGGTGCCGCGCCAAGGGGAGCTCGGTTCGAGAGCCACCATCAGCCCCACCACCCACTGGACGGGGACGCTCATCGAACCCCCACCATTCGATCGGTTGGCCCCCCATGCAAGCGATCGATGACCGCAGTCAGTGTTTTCGGTAGCTTACGAAAGGTGAAATCGCCCCCGAAAGACCCGGAGACCGGGGCGGCGTTTGTTCCGGGGCAGGTGGTCGCCGGGCGGTACGAGCTCGTCGAGCTCCTCGGTCAGGGCGGCCACGGCGCCGTGTATCGCGCCATCCAGCAGCCGCTCGGCCGCGAGGTCGCCATCAAGATGATCCTCGTCGAGGCCATGTACTCGGACGGCATGCTCGAGCGGTTCGCGCGCGAGGCCGCGCTGGTCCAGCGCCTCGAGCATCCCAACACCGTGCGCCTCTTCGACTTCGGGACCACCGAGCTCGGATTGCCGTTCATCGTGTTCGAGCTCCTGCGCGGTCGAACGATCGAGCAGGAGCTGGGGCGAGGCACGCTCACGCCCTTCCGCGTGGGACGCGTCGCGACGCAGGTCTTGAAGTCGCTGATGGAGGCGCACGCGCTTGGCATCGTGCATCGCGACATCAAGCCGTCGAACGTGCTGCTCGTCGATTACTCGGGCGAGACGGACTTCGTGAAGGTCCTGGATTTCGGGGTCGCCCGCCGGATCAAGCTGGCCGGGGAGGACAAGGAGAAGCCGGGCATCACGCACGATGGCCAGATCATCGGGACGCCCAGCTACATGGCGCCCGAGCAGATCCGCGGGGCGGCCGTGGGGCCACAAGCGGACCTCTACGCGCTCGGTCTCGTCATGGCGGAGGCGCTCACCGGAACGCAGGTCTACGACGGCGATACCGCGATGCAGATCTGGATCAAGCAGACCTCCGACGAGAAGGTCCCGCTGCCCCACGTCGTCCTCGGCTCGGTGCTCGGTCCGGTGATCGCGCGCGCCACGGCGAAATCGGTGAGCGAGCGCTATCCGTCGGCAGCTGCGATGCGTGAGGACCTCGAGAAGCTCCTGCTCGCCGCCTCCGCCGCGACCGATCCGCTCGCGAAGCCCATCGTCCCCGACGTCTCGCGCATCACCGCGCGCATGCCTCGCGATCTCACGCCGGCCGCCGCTTCGGGGCCGCAGGGCACCGCCGCGCTTCCGCCGCTCGCGCCGCGAGCGCAGCTCGCCAACGCCGCGCCCTCCACGCCGATGCCCGCGCACGCGCCTTCATCCCACTCGCCATCGCATGCGCCATCGCATGCGCCATCGCAGTCGCCGAGCTCGTCGTCCCGCTATCCAGCCTCGACGTTTCCCGCCTCGGCGAACGGGGCCACCGGCACTGGCGTCGCGATCGTCATCCTCGGCGTCGTCGCGATCGTCGCCGTGCTCCTCGCTGCCGGTGCGGGGGCTGCCCTCTACATGTCTCGACGCGCAGCGCCCGCGCCCGTCGACGCGCCGCCGCCGCTGCCGCTGCCCAGCAGTCGCGCGGTGCCCTAGCGCCCCTTGACGCCATGCCCCGTTTCAAGGGACCTTCGCATCATGCGTCGCGTAACCCTGGTCCTGTGCGCTCTGTCTCTCCTCTCGATGCCCGTCCTGGGTGCATGCGGAGGAGAAGAGCCGAGGCCGGTGATGCCTTCCGCGCCGGTCGAGCCGCCGCCTGCGCCGACCGCCGCTGAGCCGCCCGCCCCGGCGCCGCCTGCGCCGAAGCCCGCGCTCGCCGATCTCCAGAAGGCCGCGCTCGGCACCGCGCTCCAGGGCCTCAACGGCCACGATCCCAAGATGTTCGCGAGCGTCTACGCTGATGACGCCATCATCTCGGTCGCCGGCCTGAACGAGGTCAACGGCCGCGAGGCCATCGCGCAGAACATGGCCGAGTGGTTCGAGGTCTTCTCGAAGGCCAAGCTCGGCTTCTCGCGCGTCTGGGTGAAGGGCCACGCGATGGTCCTCGAGTGGGTCATCAACGGCACGCACCACGGCGAGCTGTTCGGCGTGAAGGGCACCGAGCAGCCGATCGGGCACTACGGCCTGAGCATCGTGCACTTCAACGACGAAGGTAAGGTGCAGCGCGAGGATCGCTACGGCGAGCTCGGCGCGGTCATGACGCAGCTCAACGCTGGCGCCGGCGGCGCGAAGGCGAAGCCGCGTCCCATCCCGGACGTGCCCGCCGCGCCCGAGACCATCCTCGCGACCGGCAACGAGGAGAAGAACCTCGACGTCGCGAAGGTCCTCCTCACCGCGCTCGAGACCAAGAAGGAGGCCGACTTCACCGCCGCCCTCACCGATGACATCGAGCAGGACGGCGTGTTCCACCTCGAGACCTCGAAGGGCAAGGACGGCGCGAAGAAGTTCTTCAAGAGCTTCACGACCGCGTTCCCCGACGCGAAGTTCGACGTGAAGAAGGCGTTCGCGATCGGCGACTACGCGATCGTGATGTCGACCATGACCGCGACGCAGAAGGGCCAGCTCGGGCAGATCGCGGCGACGAAGCGCCCGGTCGCCGTGCACCTCGTCGACATCTTCAAGATCAAGGACGGCAAGGTGGCGCGCGCGTGGACGTACCAGAACAGCCTCGAGATGCAGCAGCAGCTCGGTCTCTTCCAGGTGACCGCGGGTAACCTGCCGGCCTCGCAGGCGCCCTCTCAGGCTGGGGCGGCGACGGCGAAGCCTGCGGCGCCTGCGGCGGCGAAGCCCGGCAGCGGCAACGGTGGTGGCGGTGGTGGTGGCGGTGGTGGCGGTGGCGGTGGCGGCGGTGGCGGCGGTGGAACCGGCGGCGGCGGCGGCAAGGACAATGGCGGCGGTGGCGGCAAGGGCACCGGCGGCGGCGGCGGCGGCAAGAAGTAGCCGCGCGCAGTCGGTGTCGCTGAAAGCGATATTGACAATCATTGTCAACAAGAGCATCTAGTCGTCTGGGACGAGCGTCCCGGAGGCTCAATGCGTCACGTGCGGAACTTCAGGAACGTCTTTCTCGTCGTGGCGATCGGCGTCGGCGCGGCAGTGCCCGTGGCGTGCTCCGAGGACGGCAGCAACGTCGTGCGCACGCGCAACGACGGGGGCGACGCCTCCTTCGACGCGGGCAGCGACGGTCCGGCACCGAACACGCTCGCGTGCGGCGTGCCCATCCCGTCGACCTACGACAGCCCGAATTTTGCGGTGAACGCGAAGGAGGAGCTCGACCTCAAGGATCGCCTCCTCTCCATCGGCGACAAGATGAAGACCGCCGAGGGCCCCACGCCCATGGCGGTGACCACCGCCGACCTGAATGCGATCTTCACGGCGGGCACGCCGAGCCTGCGCTCCATCGCGACGGCGTATGCGCAGGCGCAGCTCGACACGTACTTCGTGCAGTTCGGCGACGCGGCGACGAAGACGTGGAAGCCCGAGGACGTCGAGGCCGACGGCGGCGCCGAGGCCGGCGTCCCGACCGGCGGCAAGTACGACAACGCCTCGATCGTGAACGCGGTCGGCGTCGACCTCCGGGAGACCAGCGAGAAGCTGCTCCTCGACGGATCGCTCTACAACTACGCGCTGCAGCTCGCGAACGGCGCCGTCACCGAGGCCACCGTCGATCGGCTGCTCGCGCTGTTCGGCGCGACGCCCAAGCTCTCCAA
>JAYTZB010000176.1:0-4212 GCA_043742085.1 Polyangiaceae bacterium | reverse complement strand
TTCACGCACTGGAACGAGGATTCGTGGTTCGTGTCACTCGAGGCGATGACGCGACTCCACGAGCCGTTCGCGAAGGCGCTGCCGGGCTTCGATCTGTTCTTGCCGCGGCTCTTCGCGCCCGACGCGCTCGTGACGCTCGGCGACGAGCTCGCGGCGTTCGCGCGGTCGACGAGCGGCGACGCCGCCAGGACCGCGCACGACCTCGCGTCGATTGTCAGGTCCGCGGCGGCGAAGAGGCAGGCGCTCTGGGTGCTCGGCCCGTCGTGACCGCCGAGTGACCGCTACGTGAGAACAGGCACTGCCGGCTCGAGGAGCGCGGCGCCGAGGACGCCCGCGCTGTCGCCCAGCTCGTTCTTGACGATGCGGGTGCGGAGCTCGTCGTTGAAGACCCAGCGACGCACCGCGCGCACGCCTTCGTCGTAGAGCTGCGCGAGGTTCGATACACCGCCGCCGAGCACGATGACATCGGGGTCGAGCACGTCGATCACGATGGAGAGCGCACGGCCGAAGATCTCCACGCGCTCCTCGAGGAGCGCAACGGCGACCTCGTCGCCCTCGCGGGATAGCTCGGCGATCTCGGGCAGCCGCTTCGTCGCGCCGCTGCGCGCCGCGTAGTCGCGCTCGATGGAGGGCCCCGAGAGATACGTCTCGATGCAGCCGCGGCGCCCGCAGTAGCACGGGGGTCCGGTCACGGGCTCGAGCGAGACGTGGCCCCATTCGCCGGCGATCCCTTGCGCGCCGTCCCACGCGCGCGTGCGGCCGGTGGGCGCGAGCGCGGTGGCCTCTTCACGGAGGACCACGCCGCCGCCAACGCCGGTGCCCATGATCACGCCGAAGGCGACGCGTGCGCCACGCGCTGCGCCCCACACTGCCTCGGCGAGCGCGAAGCAGTTCGCATCGTTGGCGAACGCGACGTCCGGGCGACCGAGCGCGCTCGCGAGATCGGTGTGGAACGGCCGGCCGTTCAGGCACGTCGTGTTGGAGTTCTTGATCAGCGGGACATCCGAGATGCCTCCGCCGGCGGCGCGCCTGGTCACGGACCCCGGCATGCCGACGCCGATGCCGACACGCTCGCGGGTCACGTCCTCGATCCCGGCCTCGCGTGCGACGTCGACGACGAGCGCACGCGTCTGCGCGACGATGTGCTCGTAGCCGAGATCGCGCGCGGTGGGGATCCGGCGCCGCGCGAGCACCTCGGGATCGGGGCCGCCGAGTCGAACGGCGACCGCCTCGGTCTTGGTACCGCCGAGATCGACGCCGATGCGAAGGAGACTGGTCGTCGTCGTCACGTCGACGAGTCTACGCGCTCACGCGCGCGAGATGACCTCGGTGACTCAGACGTCGATCTCCTCGGAGACGCCGCCCTTTCTCAGGTTTCCGCCCGCCGCGGCGAGCAGGTACGCCTCGATGAACGGATCGAGATCGCCGTCGAGCACGCCGTCGACGTTGCCGACCTCGTAGCTGGTGCGGAGATCCTTCACGAGGCGGTAGGGCGCGAGGACGTAGCTGCGGATCTGGTTTCCGAAGCCGATCTGCGTCTTCGTTGCCTGGTAGGCGGCGGCGGCGTCTTCCCGCTTCTGCATCTCCATCTCGTAGAGCTTCGCCTTCACCATCTTGAGCGCGGTGCGACGGTTCTGGAGCTGCGAGCGCTCCGCGCGACACACGACCACGATGCCGGACGGGATGTGCTTCATGCGCACCGCGGTCTCGACCTTGTTGACGTTCTGACCGCCCTTGCCGCCGGCGCGCATGGTGGTGGTATCGAGGTCCTCGTCCTTCACGACGATGTCGATCTCGTCCTCGATGTCGGGCGTGACCTCGACCGCCGCGAACGCGGTCTGGCGTCGAGCGTTGGCGTCGAACGGCGAGATGCGCACGAGGCGGTGCACGCCGATCTCGCTGCGCAGGTAACCGAACGCGTGATCGCCGGCGACCGTGAACGAGACGCTGTTGATGCCGGCCTCGTCGCCGTCTTCGAAGTCGACGATCTCGGTCTTGTAGCCGCGGCGCTCGCAGAAGCGCATGTACATGCGCATCAGCATCGCGCCCCAGTCCTTCGCGTCGACGCCGCCGGCGCCGGGATGGATGCTGAGAATGGCGTTGGCGTGATCGACCTGGCCCGAGAGCATGCGTCCGAGCTCCGCGGTGCGGAGCCGGTGCTCGATCGCCGGGAGCTGGCCGCCGATCTCGGCGACGATGCCCTCGTCCTTCTCGGCGGCGCCCATCTCGAGCATCTCGGCGGCGTCGTCGATCTCGCGCGTGAGCTTCTCGACGACGTCGACCTTCTGCTCGATGCCCGAGCGCTTGCGGTTGGCCGCCTGCGCCTTCTTCGGGTCGTCCCAGAAGTTCGGCGCCATCGTCTGTTCGTTCAGACGGTTGATCTCGTCCTTGAGCTTCGGGACGTCAAAGATGCCCCCTTAGCGTCATGAGACGCCTTTGGAGGTCCTCGAGCTTCTGTCGCGACTCGGAAAGCATGTGCAGAGGAATGCCCGTGGTTCGTCGCTCCGTCAAGCTCGGGAGAGAAATCCTCGCGCGGGGTAGGCTGCTCGGCGCATGCGTCCGAACCTCGCGGGTGTCGTCGGCTTGGTGGTGCTGGCGATGGCCAGTGCGGGATGCAAGCATGGGCATGACCTTCGGCAGGAGAGCTACCCGCTAGCGCCGGGGACGGCCCGCGAACCGTCGCGCACGCCGCCCGTTGCCTGGACCACCACCCTCGACCGTGACCACCCGCTCGTGGGGCGAATCTGGTCCGTGCGCGGAGGGAGGTTCATCGAGGAGGCGTTCCTGCTCTCGGCGCTGCGCGAGCGCGGCGGCTACGTGCTGCTCGGCGAGAAGCACGACAACCCCGACCACCACGCCCTCCAGGCGCGCGTACTCGACGCGATGGTCAGCGGCGGGCGCACGCCGGTGGTGGCGTTCGAGATGTTCGACGTCGATGACCAGCGCGCGATCGACACGTCGCGGCGCGAGCATCCGCGCGACACCGCGAGCCTGGCGCGCGCGGTGAGCTGGGAGAAATCCGGGTGGCCGCCGTGGGAGCAGTACGCGCCGATCGCGGAGCTCGCGCTCCGGGCCGAGCTGCCGATCGTGGCCACGGGCCTTCCGCGCTCGCGGATGCGCGCCCTCATGAAGCCCGCGGAGGCGAGTGATGCGGGGGCGGAGCCGCCCATCGACGAAGGCGTTGCGCTGACGCCTGCGCAGGAGGCGTCTCTCCGCGACGAGCTCCGGGAGAGCCATTGCGGCCATCTCCCCGACGCACGGATCGGCGGAATGATCCGGTTCCAGCGCGCACGCGATGCCTCGATGGCCAGCGCGCTCATCGCAGCCGCCAACGCTGCGCATGCGAAGGATGGCGTGCTCATTGCGGGGACGGGTCACACGCGAACCGATCGCGGAGCAGGGGCCGATCTCGCGGCGCGCGATCTCGAGCGCCGGGTCGTGAGCATCGCGTTCGCCGAGGTCGAGAGGGAGCGGAACGACCCGGCGGCGTACGCCGTCCGCTGGAACACGACGGCGCTGCCGTTCGACTTCGTGTGGTTCACGCCGCGCGCGACCGACGAAGACCCGTGCGCAGCGTTCGCGCATTGATCCGACTTTCACAGCGCCTCCGGTAGTGCGTTCGGAGTGGGCGCGATCGGCCGCGTCACGGCAAAGCGCGCGCGCGATGCGGTGAACCAGCCGGCGGTGAGGACGTCGAGCGTGGCCTCCGCCTCCATCACGCGCAGCGCCGACTCGGTCTCGTCGCGCGACGGGTGATTCGGCGGCTCGCGAGCGTCGCGTGACGCCGCCTGGGCCCAGCGCAGCTCGAGCCACGAGCGATGCCAGTGGAAGAGCGCCTCCAGGACGCGCCCGGCGATGCGCGCGCGCGCGTCATGACGCTCGAGTCGCATGCGCTCGAACGAAGGCTCGTCGTCGGCGTAGAGCAAACGATCGAAGCGCCACGTGAGACGCGCCTCGAGACCGACATTCGCGCCGGCGGAGTCGCGCA
Source organism: Polyangiaceae bacterium (assembly GCA_043742085.1). Taxonomy (GTDB): domain Bacteria; phylum Myxococcota_A; class Polyangia; order Polyangiales; family Polyangiaceae; genus Labilithrix. The sequence continues at coordinate 224 of JAYTZB010000176.1, read as the reverse complement.
GGCGATTCGAGTCGACCGTCGACTCCGCGTACAGGGTCTGGGCGTCGTAGCGAACGGCGCGGAGCCGCGTCTCCGGCAGGACCGCGCTCCAGCGAGCGCGCGCGACGATGGCGTCGAGGCGCGCATCGTCGTTGCCGAGCCCGGCGGTCCTCCACGAGGCCTCCACCGCGGCCCGCGCGAGCCTCGGTGTGACACCCACCGGCGGCTCCTCCGGCTGCGCCGCA
>JAYTZB010000175.1:0-4320 GCA_043742085.1 Polyangiaceae bacterium | reverse complement strand
CGCATCGACGCCGGCGCCGATCTCGCGCCTGGCAACCCGATGCTCGCCGGCGGCGTCGCGTTCATCGTCGATCCTCCCGCGAAGAAGGGCTACGCGCTCATCAACGCGCAGAAGAAGGCGGTCGTCATCGACTTCGACAAGTCGAAGGGCGGCTTCAAGCCCCCCGGCGGCGGCGGCGGCCCATCCGGATCGCCGGGTCACACCGAGGACCCGCCGAAGATCGAGAACACGCACAAGAAGGACACCATCGCGGGTTACACCTGCGAGATCTGGAAGATCACCTCGAAGACGAGCCACGCCGAGGCGTGCCTCGCCGAGAAGATCAAGTGGATCGATTTCACGGATCTCGTCGTGCAGTCGCCCGCGTTCGCCGCCATCGCGGCGGTCTCCGACTTCAATCACCTGCCGCTCCGCATCGTCTCGTTCGACGACAAGAACGTCGAAGAGGGACGCATGGAAGTCACCAAGGTCGACAAGAAGAAGCTCCCCGACAACCACTTCTCGGTGCCGCCGGACTTCCAGATCGTCGAGCTCAACGCGCTGATCGCGGGCTTCATGGGCGGACCGCCCGGCGGTCCTCCGGGCGGCGCCATTCCTGGTGGACCCGGACATCGGCCCGGCGTTCCGCCCGGGTTCACACCGCCGAAGCGCTGAGCGCTGCGCTGCTCTCTCGAGGGCGCAGCCTAGGGCGCGGCGACCTCGAAGTGCACGGCCCAGTTGTAAAGCTTGTAGCCGTTGCGTGACGGCGTCGCGTCGGAGTCGCGGAGGTTGCCGCGCGGTCCGGTGGTCGGCCCGGCGAGCGCGCCACCCGTGCCCGTGTACGCGTAGCGCAGGCGCGGGTTCGCGGCGGTCGGGGCAGCGGAGAGCGTGACGACGACGGTGTCGTCACCGCTCAATGCGACCGACGTGACGGTGGGTGTCGACGGACCGTCGTCGGCCCATTCGAAGCCGAATTTCCCTGGATCCGTGACGAGCGTGGTGTCGAGGACGAGCGGCGGCGCAGGCACGTGCATGGTCACGGTGACGACGGCTCCGGCGCGCGTCACGGTCTTCGGGCGCACCGGCTCCCATGCCTTGCCCTCGAGGATCACACGGCGATAGACCTTCGCGTAGTCCTCGCCCATGTGCTGGTACCCCTCGGTGGTGAGGTGCACGCCGTCCGCGACGTACGGCAGGTGATACTTCGCGCCCACGAGCACCACCTTGCCTCCCGAGTGGACGTGCGCCGCGAGCTGGGCGGCGGGGATGGCGCTGGTCGTCGAGTTTGCGAAGCGTGTCCAGCTGCTGATCTGCGAGTGGAGCATGGGCACGCCCTCGGTCTGGCCGGTGAGCGCCTTCGCGTCGGTCTCGTAGTCCGCCTGCCACTCGAGGAGGTTGGCCTCGTACGCGGTGTTGAGCGCAATGTGGTCGGACTCACCGTGCACGTTGGTGACGGCGCGGATGACGTAGGACTTCCCCGCCGCGACGGAGAGATCGTGGCCGGCCTTCGCCTGCGCCATGCCGTTCGCGTAGCACGCGGTCGTTCCGCCCTTCTTGAGCGCGGAGTACGGCTGCCCGCCGATGCCGTGCTGGCTGACGAGCAGATCGTGGCTGGTCTGGCCGACCGGCTGGTCGACGAGGATGACGTCGCGCGCCATCATCGTCACCAGGTTGGCGAATGTGCTCGAGTGAGTCTCGACGTTCTGCTCGACCAGCGGAACGAACGACGTGAGGCCGGTGCCGCCGCTGAGCGCGCCGGGGACGAACGTGATGTTCGCGTATGGCTGGGTGAGCGATTGCACGGGCGTGCCGAGGGTTCCGACCGAGAGGCTCTGCCCCGTTCCGAGCACGTGATTGACGTCGCGGTACACGAAGCCCGGAGCGAGGAGCGATGCGACGGCGGTCGCGGCGTCTTGCGGAGCCGCGCTATCGGCGGCGTCGTCGGGCTGCGGCGCCGTGGCGTCGGCGGCGGGCGCGCCCGTGTCGGTGTCGGCGGCGTGCGGGTCCGGCGCCGCGCCGTCGCTGCTTCCACATGCTCCCGCGGCGCAGATGCTCGCGAGGAGGATCGCGGGAGACAGCACGTGGAGGGCGCGAAGGCGGGCAGCGGTCATCGACGTGGAGCGTATCGTGGCGCGCGACAGGCGCGCCATCGGGGTGACTCGGGGTAAGCTGCGCCCAACTCATGTCCTCCTCGCCGCTCTCCTCCGCAGCCTTCGTCGCCGAGCTCGATGCGCAGAACGAGGTGGCGCTCGCGCGCATCAAGCTGGCGTCGGCGGCGGGAGAGCCGAGCGGCTCGGTGACGGTGCCGAAGCTCCTGATGCTCGCGTTGAAGAACGAGCTCGAGGCGACGGAGTGCGCGGCGGCGTGGATCGCGACGACGCCGGAGGTGAACGTGAAGCTGGCCCTGGCGCGTCAGGCAGGCGACGAGGCCAAGCACTATCGGATGATCCAGGCGCGGCTCACGGAGCTCGGCGTGGAGACGGCGACGCACGATCCGCTGTCGTCGGGACGGAGCCCGTTGCTCGTGTGGCTCCTCGCGCTCGAGGGCACGGTGGCGCGCGTGGCAGCGGGCCAGTTCACGCGGGAGGCGCTGGCGGTGGTTCGCAACGCGGAGTTCGTGCGCTTCTGTCGCGTCACCGGCGACGAAGCAACGGCGCGTCTCTACGAGGAGACGATCCAGCCGGACGAGCAGCATCATCACGACCTCGGCCGCCGTCTCTTGCTGGAGCTCGCGACGACCACCGAAGCGCAGGCAGCCGCGCGCACGGCGAGTGAGCAGGTTCTGTCGATGGCGGAGGAGCTGCAGGAGATCGCGCGGCTGAAGATGGGGATCTCGCGAGCGCCGGGCTGCTGACGTGGGAGCGGATGCGGCGGTGGTGCGGCGCGAGGGAGTGGTGGTGAGGCGCGCGACGACCGACGATGTCACGGCGGCGGCGACGATCATCGGCGATGCGCTCGCGGAGTACGGCTTGCCCTTCGAGCCCGAGGGCCGCGATGCGGACGTCGCGACGTTCGGCGCGAAGCCCGAGAACGACGACTTCGTCGCCGTGGATTCCGCGACCGGCCGCGCGCTGGGCGTCGCGAGCATCGGCCCGCAGGGGACGCGGGGCGTGGGGTGGGTGTCGAAGGTGTTCGTCGCGAAGAGCGCGCGCAGGCGCGGCGTCGGTCGCGCGCTCATGACCGCGGTGCACGATTCCGCACGATCGCGGGGCTACGGGGAGGTCGGCCTGCGCACGCGGCTGGTATTCCGCGAGGCGATCGCGATGTACGAGGCGCACGGGTATGCGCGGCGCGGGGGCGAGCGCGAGGGAGCGGCGGTGATCGCGTCGGGTGACGTCGTGTATTACCGAGCCGTGTAGCGGCGCGTACGCTGAAGCACCGGGCCGGGGCCGGGCGCGTGGACGGGCGGCGGTGCGTGCGCGGGTGGCGTCGCGTGAGTCGGTGGCGGCGCGCCGCCCGAGCCGCGCGACCGCGAGCCTTCGACGCCCGCCGATGGCGTCGCGCCCGGAGGCGGCGCGGCGTTCACCCGCGGCGCGGCGCCGGCCATGTCCGTCGCGCTCCGCGGGCTGGCCGGGGCGTCGGGCTCCCTGGCGGGGCCGTCGGGCTCCCTGGCCGGGGCCTCCGCAGCCCCGAGCCGGCGCGAATGCAGTGAAATCCGGGGCCGTGCGGCATGAATATCCCTTTCGAATGACTATTATCGCCTTAATCAATGCTGGCGAAGGGCATCGAAGACGGGCGAAGGGCGGTCGGCACCAAGCGTGCTGGAGGCGGCGTGCAGCTCGACCTCGCCTCGATGGCGTCCTTCGCTACCGGGACCTGGGCGTGGACGCAGGCGGAGATGGATACGCGGGCGGCCGGGGGCGGGGGCGGGTCCGCGTTGGTCCCCGCGCGGCGCGGCGGGCGGCGGCCAGGCGCGGGTCGGAAGGTCGTCAAAGGCCGACGCTCGAACGTGCCGCATCGGGTGAGGGCGCACCATGCCTCGAGCCGACCCGTCCACGTCACGCTGCGCGCGCGGAGCGGCCTACCGTCGCTGCGCAGCGAGCGGATCTACGGGATGTTCAACAGCGTGCTGCGCGACCAACGCAGGCGCCGATACGCGAGCTCTTTCCAGGTCGTCGAGTTCACCGTTCAGGACGATCATCTTCATCTGATCGTCGAGGCACGAGGACCCGAAGCCCATCGCGAGCTTCGGGCAGGCGTGAGTGGGCTTGTCATCGCGTTCGCGAAGCGACTCAACATGATGCTGTCGCGCCGCGGCAAGGTCTGGGGCGACCGTTGGCACGGCCGCGAGCTCGGCTCGCCGCGCGAGGTGCGAAACGCGCTCGTCTACGTCTTCCGAAA
>JAYTZB010000174.1:0-9822 GCA_043742085.1 Polyangiaceae bacterium | reverse complement strand
AAGCGCGCGCGTAGATCGACGACGGGAACGACGCGACCGCGGAGCTGGATGATCCCGGCCACGAAGTCCGGTGCGCCCGGCACGACGGTCGCGCCCGTGTAGGACTCCATCTGGAGAACGACGTCCGCGGGCAGCGCATAGAGCGTCTCGTCCACCTTGAAGAGGACGTGGAGGATGGGGGCGTCCGTCGCGGCAGCGACCGGAACGATGGCGTGGTCTGTCATGCAGCTGCTCCCTGACGACGACCGAGCTTGCCGGTGAGGCCGATGAGATCGAGAACGAGGGTAGCGCGGCCGTCGCCGAGATCGGTCGACCCGGAGACGCCGGTCACGACCACGAGCGGATCGACGAGCGGGCGCACGACGGTCTCCTGCTGCCCGAGGACACGCTCGATCGCGAAGGCCACGGGCTCGTCGTGACCGCGCCGTACCACCAGCGCCTGGGTCGCTTCGACGGCCGAGGCCTCGACGTGAGCGGCGTGCGGGTGGACGAGGCCGAGCGCGTGCGCGAGATCGATCACGGGCACCGTCTCGTTGCGGCGCGCGAAGAAGCGGGTCTCACGACCGCCGACGCGTGGGCCACGGACCAGGCGCGCCGGGTCGAGGTCGATGATCTCCTCGACCACCGGTACCGGGACGACGAAGCGCTGGCCGCCGCAGCGGAGCATGAACGCGTCGACGATGGCGATGGTGAGGGGGACGCGGAGCACGAAGACCGTGCCAAGGCCCGGTGTGGTCTCGAGCATCAGCTCGCCCCCGAGACCGTCGACCACGATCTTGCGCACGATGTCCATGCCGACGCCGCGACCGCTGGTGGTGTCGACCTGGTCTCGCGTGGAGAGACCGGGGCGGCAGAGGAGCTCGAGCAGCGTCGTGTCGTCCGTCGCGTCGCGCCCGGCCTTCGCGGCGACGCGCGCGCGATCGACGCCGCGCCCGTCGTCCTCGATGCGGATCTCGATCTGTCGGTTGTTACGCGACGAGGAGGTGACGGTGATGGTCGCGTGCTCGGGCTTGCCGCTCCGCACGCGCTCCTCGGGGGTCTCGATGCCGTGGTCGACGGCGTTGCGCAGGATGTGCACGAGGGCCGGGAAAATACGCTCTGCGACGGTCTTGTCGAGCTCGGCGCCGCCGCCCTCGAGCGAGAGTCGGACCTGCTTGCCGGTGGTGCGTCCCAGGCCGCGGATGACCAGCGGCAGCCGATCGAGGACGGTCGAGATCGGTATCATCCGCACGCGAAGGATCGCCGCTCGGAGATCCCTGAGCTGTCGAGCGTTGTCGACGAGGATGGCGTCGAGGTCGCGCGTGTCGGCGCCGCCATCGCGCAGCTTGGCCGCGGCACGCGCGAGCCGCGACCGCGTGACGATCAAGCCGGAGAGCTTCTCGATGGTGTCGTCGATGCGCGCCACGTCGACGCGGAGCACGCCGGGCCGCTGGACCTCGGCGTGCGCTCCGTCGTCGCTCACGGGGGCCGGATCGATCCCTCCGTTGGCGCCGACCGCGGCGAACGCGCCGACGGGCGGGTTGGGGTCGGAGATCGGCTCGAGCGGCAGGAGACGCGCCGCGAGGATCTCCCGCACGTCGGTCCGCGGGACGCCGGCGGTGTGGGTCACGGCATCGAGCGACGCTTCGGTGAGGAGGATCACTGCGAAGAGGAGCCCGCCCGGGGTGGCCTCGGTGGCCGCCACGGCCGTCGGGAGCACACGGACGATCTCGCCGATGGCGGTGACCCGGTCGCGCAGCGTCGTGATGGTGAGACCGCGCTCTGCCTTCGCAGGCGACGGCGCGAAGTCGATGCGCACGCCATGACGGCCCGCCGCCGCGCCCTGCGCGAGCTGCTCGCGCTCCGAGGCGGTGAGCTTCTCGTCGACGTCCGGGTCGATGAGCGCGGCGGGCGCGAGCGACTTCGGCGTGACGTCCGCCTCCATCTCGGCCTCGACGGCGTCGAGCTCGGCAAGCGTGCCGGGCGCCGCGTCGAGCACCGGCTCGTCCTTCGCGAGCGAGCGGACGCGCGACTCGATGGCGCGCGTACCGGCGATCATCGCCTCGAGGGCGCGGTCGCCGAGCAAGCCGCCCGCGCGATCGGCTGCGCGCAGGACGGTCTCCATGCGATGCGCGATGCCCACGATCGGCTCGATGCCGACCATCGCGCTGAGGCCCTTGATGGTGTGGAGGAGACGCATCAGCTCGCGGAGCTCGCGCGGGGAGGACTTCCCCCCACGATTCGCGGTGTCGACGGCCATGAGGCCGGCGTTGATGGCGCCGAGGTGCTCGTCTACCTCGGCGAGATAGGCCGCGCGGAACTCGCGCAGGTCGACCTGCACCGGCTAGCCCGGGCCCCGGGAGCCGTTGCCTTCGCCGAGCAGCGACTGCACTTCACCGAGGATCGCGGGGGGCGCGAAGGGCTTCGTCATGTAGCGAGAAGCGCCGGCGGCGAGGACCTTCGCGCGCGAGTCGTCCTCCGCGCGCGTCGTGACGATGAGGATCGGCAGCGTCCGCAGCTTGTCCTGGCTACGGACGAACTCGACGACCTCGAGCCCGCCGATGTCCGGCATGTTCAGGTCGAGCACCACGATGTCGAAGGTCTTGAGCGAGAGGCGCTCGATGGCTTCGAGGCCGCTCGCGGCCTGGGTGATGGTGAGGCTGGGATCGGGGCGCAGGCACGCCGCGATCATTTCGCGCATCACCTTGCTGTCGTCGACGACGAGGACTTCGGGCACGTTGAACCTATAGACCTTTGCAAGCTATTCAGGGCGTGCTGCGTGTCAACGATCACAGATAGGCAACACAGCCGTAGCGTGCGGCAGCGTGTCCCGGAGCTCGACTCAGCAGTGCTCGCATCCACGTGCGGATAGGGCGCCGGGCCGAAGAGGGTGGTATTCGTCGTTTCTAGCTTCTCGATGACGACTTCAGCTTCGATCGACCGCGGGCGTGTATGGGTTCTCGAGGACAGCCCCCTCGAAGCGGAGATGGTGCGTCGCGCGCTCGCCGTCCACCACGAGGTCGAGATGTTCACGGACGGCTCGGTGGTGCTCGAGCGCGCGGCAGCGACGCAGGTCCCCGACGTGATCGTGCTCGACTGGCAGCTCCCGGGCATCAGCGGCGTCGAGGTCTGTCGCGTGCTGCGGTCCGGCAACGACCCCATGTCGCTGCCCATCCTGATGCTCACGTCCCACGGGCACAAGGACGCCGTGCTCGAGGCGCTCGCCGCCGGCGCCAACGACTACGTCACGAAGCCCTACGACATGCCGGAGGTCATCGCACGCGTCTCGACGCTCGTGCGAACCAGCCGGCTCCAGCGCGCGCAGCTCCGGCGCTCCCGCCAGCTCGCGCTCTCCGCCGACATCGGCGCGGCACTGACGACGGGCAAGAACCTCCTCGAGATCGCCGAGCGCTGCTGCGACGCCGTCGCCACCCACCTCGACGGCGTTTCCATCGAGGTGTGGACGTTGCGCGGGCTGGAGCTCGTGCTCTTCACCAAGCGCGAAGCGCCGGACGCGCACGTGCCCGAGGCCGTCGTCCGCGCGGTCGCCGAGAGCCAGCGTGCGCTCCTGACCGACGAGGTCAAGGCGCATCCCGAGCTCCGGGGCCACGACTGCGGCCGAGCGACCGGCTTCACGGCGCTCCCGCTCGTCGTCCACGGCGAGACGGTCGGCGTCCTCGCGTTCTGCACGTCGCAGCCCCTGAATGATGCGCTCGCCGTGCTCGGTACCGTCGCCGATCTCCTGGCGCTCGGCATCGCGCGCGCGCGCGTCGAAGAGGAGCGCGTCGTGCTCCTCGATCGCGAGCGGAACACGCGCGCCGAGGCCGAGGCCGCGAATCGCAGCAAGGACGAGTTCCTCGCGATGGTCTCCCACGAGCTACGCACGCCGCTCAATGCCATCACGGGGTGGACCGCCATGCTCCTCGCGGGCGACCTCGAGCCGGCGCGGGCGCAGCGCGCGCTCCAGACCATCGAGCGGAGCGCGCGCTCACAGGCGCAGCTCATCGACGACCTCCTCGACATCAGCCGGATCATCTCGGGCAAGCTGCGGGTCAATGTCGGTAGCGTCGACGTACCGTCGATCGCCGACATGGCCGTGGAGTCCGTGCGCCTGGCCGCCGACTCGAAGGGAGTCGCCCTCGAAGCCTTCGTCGATCCCGCGGCCGGCCAGCTCACGGGAGACGCCGATCGCATCCAGCAGATCATCTGGAACCTCCTCTCGAACGCCATCAAGTTCACGCCCAAGGGCGGTCACGTGTCGTTGCGCGTGACGCGCGAGGACCGTGGCATCGTGATCGCCGTCGACGACACGGGGCAGGGCATTCCTCCCGAGTTCGTGGCCCACGTCTTCGAGCGCTTCAAGCAGGTCGACGGCACGATGACCCGCTCGAAGGGCGGCCTCGGCCTCGGCCTCGCGATCGTCAAGCACCTGACCGAGCTGCACGGCGGCACCATCGAGGTGCAGAGCGAGGGTCTTGGAAAGGGCGCTTCTTTCCGCGCCGTGCTCCCGGGCGCCGGACCGCAGCGCGATTCCGGCGTGGACGCCGGCCCGACGTTCTCGGTCCCGCGCCCGACCTTCGAACGCCCGCGCGAGCTCGAAGGAATGCGCGTGCTGGTCCTCGACGACGAGGCCGATGCGCGCGATCTCGTGAAGGTCCTACTCGAGTCCTGCAAGATGCGCGTGACCGCCGTGGCCTACGCGGCCGAGGCGTTCGAGGTGGTACGCAGGCAGGAGGTCGACGTGGTGCTTTCCGACATCGCGATGCCGATCGAGGACGGGCTCTCCTTCATCAAGCGCGTGCGCGCGCTGACGCGCGAGGAGGGCGGTCGTGTGCCGGCGATCGCGCTCACCGCCTACGCGCGCCTCGAAGACCGAACGCGCGCGCTCCGAGCTGGCTTCAACAGCCACGTCGCCAAGCCCGTCGAGGCGTCCGAGCTGCTCGCGGTGATCTCGAGCCTAGTCAGTCGCTGAGACCCGCGCACGCTGCAGCCTCGGTCGCCCACGGGTCGGGCTGCGGGTCCTTCATGACGGCGGATTTTGCCAGGGCTTCATCACCCAGCCGCCGAAGATGCTGCTCCGATCGAGCAGGATGAGAAGCCCCGCGGCGATGAGCTCCTCGACCGCGAGGCAGATCTCGTCGAGCGCCTCACGCATCTCGGTCAACCCCGTGTACCTCTCTCGCGCGCGATAGCGATTGCGCCACACGAGCTCGACGCTGTCGAGCGTCTCGCGCGCAGTGCTCGAGCAACCGTCGACCATGCAGGCGTAGACCAGGCGCGCGGCATCGGTGAGCCGCGTCAATCGCGGATGGGCCCACTGGATTTCCTGGATGCGCGCGACGCCGAGCTGGTCGGTGCTCGCGGCTACTTGCTCGGTTTCGTTTCGACGGTTCACGGGTCACCTCATCCGCTGGGGCGGCGTCCTTTCGGGTCTGGCCTCTCGGTGTCACTGCAACCTCCGTGCGACGCGCATTCACAGCGCGGCCGTGGTGAGCGTCGCGCTTCGTACAGCGCGAAAGTGCGCGAGGCTCGTGGTCGAGCTGCCGCGCCGTACCGCAGCACCGTGTCGTCGATGCACGTGAAGCGCGTTCGCGCAGCGCGATGAACGAGACGCGCAAGGTTCGCGAACCCGAACCTGCGCGTTCATGGAAGCACGGCCCTGTGGTACCTTCGGCGCGTGCCTCCGTACGCTGACGCCGACCCACTCACGTGGTCTGCGGTCCTCGATGATCTGCGATCGACAGTCGGCAAGACGCCTGCGCTCGAGAACGCCGCCGAGCTCGTGGCGAGCGCGCTGTACGCGACGTTCGAGGCGAGCACCGCGCTCGCGCGCGTCTACGCCGTCGTCCCGTATCGCGATCTCACCGGCCCGGTCGCCGCCTTCGTGGACGAGCTGGCGGCGAAGGCCGGGCAGACCGCGAACGTCGGCGCAGAGACCCCCGTGCTCACGCTCCTCGCGACGCACGGCGCCAGGGAAGAGTGGTGCGATCGCAAACAGTCGAAGGGCCATGTCGGCATCCCGCTCGTGTCCGCGGAGTTCGTCCAGGCGATCCCCATGGTGGCGCGCCTCCTCAAGGAGCTCGGCGTCGACCTCGCGTGGCTCGACGTCGCGGCCGACGTGAACGCGCGCCGGTTGCTGGGCGGCTTCAACGGGCTCTTCTTCGTCGACGATGCCGCCTCCGCGAAGGACAGCGCCGGTCGTCTGATCATCCCGGCCCAGGACTTCGTCGAGGAGCAAGGCGTGAAGAGCGTCTTCGGGATGGGCGGCTTCTACCCCGACAACACGCTCATCGTGATCATCGTGTTCGCCCGCGAGACGTTACGCCGCAGCCAGGTCGAGCGCTTCACGTCGCTCATCTCGATGTTCAAGGGTGAGACGTTCGGCGTGGTCCGCGCGCGGAAGTTCTTCACCTGAGCGGCACCACGCGTCTGACCGCGCCGCGTTCGCCGCGGCCGTCCGTCCCGGCACGCGAAGTGCTTGGAATCCGGGGAAGAACTGTGACCGCACGCCCCTCCGAGCACCCCCCCGAGGCGGCGCCGCCGAGCCTCCCGCCGCCGTCCATCGACTTCGAGCGCCGCGAGGCCTCGCACCGGCTTGCGGGCATCCGCGTGCTCGTGGTCGAGGACGAGCCCGATACGCGGGAGCTCGTGGCTTCGGTCCTCGAGCGCCTCGGCGCCCAGGTCAGCGCATTCGGCGCTGCAGACGAGGCTCTCGAGGCGTTCGACGCCATCCGCCCCCAGATCGTGGTCAGTGATCTCTCGCTGCCCCGCGTCGACGGCTGGGAGATGATCCGCCGCGTCCGCGCCACGGCCCTCGGGCGCAGCGTTCCCGCGCTGGCGCTCTCCGCGAACGCGTCTCTGGAGGACGCGGGCCGCGCGCTCGACGCGGGATTCGACGTTCACCTCGCGAAGCCCATCAGCCGCGACGAGCTGGTGGCCGCGGTGCTCAGCGTGGTCGATCTGCGTCGTTTCTAGGCGTGCGGACGAACGGCGTCATGCGCGCGGCGCCACACCCTGGCGGGGCGCCACAGCGTCAGCGTCGGTCGCGGCGCAGCGTGTCGCTCGCCCAGGTGCGTACCTCGGAGCTGACGTCGTCCGGCGTGTGATCGGCCTCGACCCAGCGCAGCGGGACGCCGGCGCGCGCGGCGTGCTCCTCGACCACCTCGCGATCCCACGAGCGGATCGTGGTGCCGGCGACGAGCATCGCGCGCGGGTGCGACTGGAGCGCGACGCACGCCGCCTGGAGGTGCTTTACCTCGGCGCGCGCGAGCCGCATCTCCGTCGCGACGCGCTCGCACTCGGCGGCGACGTCGGCGGGAAGACCGTAGAGGATGATGGCCGGCGGCGTGGGCGCCAGAGCGCGAGGCCGCGCGGCGGCGACGGGTGGACGACGTCCGAATCGGGGCGGCGACGGGTGGTGGTTCGAGTTCACGGAGGGCCTCGAATGCAAGAGGTGGGCACATCCGCGTCGCAGCTCGGTGGACCTAGCGAACGCACGAAACGCCTGGAAAAACCGTTGCTTCGAGCGCGATCGAATGCCGCGTAGCCCTCGGTTCTCGCGGTAGTGCTCGAGTTGTGGCGGGGGTCCTCGGCACTTGCGCCACGGCGCCGCGCGCGAGGACCCGCACCGCGGCGGCGCAGCCGACCCTTAGACCCTGCGGAGACGTGCCGCGTCGCGGACGACGGTGATGAGCTCCGCGGGATCGACGGGCTTCGCAAGATGGACGTCGAAGCCAGCCGTGAGCGCACGGTCGACCTGCTCGGTTCCCGAAAAACCGCTTACCGCGACGAGCGTCGCGTCCATCGCGGGACGGGCGCGGAGGTCGCGCGCGAGATCGAGGCCGTCGCGTCCGGGTAGCGCGATGTCGCTGAGGACCACGTCGGGCGGCGCGCCGTCGAACACGTGGAGCGCGGAAGGCGCGTCGGCCGCGGTGGTCACGACCGCGCCGTGCTGCCGAAGGATGGCCGCCATCAGCTCGCGCGCGTCTTCCTCGTCGTCGACGACGAGCACGCGAATGCCTTCGAGAACGCCGGACCCGAGGCCGCGGGATGACCTGGGAACGATCTCTTCCGGCGTGGCGAAGCGCTCGGCGAGGGGCAGGACGATGCTGAAGCGCGCGCCGCATCCCGGTCCGTCGCTCTCCGCCAGCACCCGCCCGCCGTGCAGCTGGACGCATTGCCGGACGATGTAGAGCCCGAGCCCGACGCCCCCGAACGCCGTCGTGAAGTCGCCGCCCTTCTCGAACGGATCGAAGAGGTGACCCAAGAGGTCAGGGGAGATGCCGCGCCCGGTGTCGGCGACGGCGACACGCGCCTCGTCGCCCTCTCTCCGCAGGCTCAACGTGACCTGGCCGCCGCCGGCCGGCATGAACTTCAGCGCATTGGAGAGCAGGTTCGACAGCACCTGCTTCAGCCGGCCCCGGTCGCCCGCGACCACCAGCCGGTCGGTGTCCATCGCGACCGTGAGCACGACTCCGCGCTCGACCGCCGTCGTGGCGACGGCATCCGCGGCATGTTGCACGAGCTCGTTGAGGACGACGGGCACGCGCTCGAGCTGCACCTTGTCGGCGGCGAGCCGCGAGATGTCGAGGACCTCCTCGACGAGGCGGAGCTGGGCCTGTGCGCTGCGCTCGATGGTGGCGAGGGCGCGATCACGTGCGGCCTCGTCGAGTCGCTCGCGTCGCAGGAGCTGCGCCCAGCCGACGACGGCGTTCAGCGGAGCGCGGAGATCGTGCGAGAGGATCGAAAGAAAGCGATCCTTGGCGACGTGCTCCTGCTCGAGCTGCGTGCGGAGGCGGCGCTCGCGCGCGAGGAGATCCTCCATGTCGCGGTTGGCGCGCGCCAGGTCGGCGGTGTGGGCGGACTTCGCCACCACGCGCGCATCGTGCGTTGCGCCCGCGAGCGCGACGCGGGTGTCGTACGCGGTCTGCACGCTCCGGGCGAACCAGAGGATCGCGGTCTGGTCCTCGAGGCGGACCGCCTTCACGGTGTGCCACTCGGGCTCGCTGGTGCGACGCTTGAAGCGCAGCTCGAGGTCGACGGAGGACCGTGAGCGCAGGGCGCTGATCGCGTCGCGAAGCAGGCGTGCGTCGGCGGCGTCGACGAGGACCGCCAGCGGCTTGCCCTGGAGGAACCGCACCTCCATCTCGAGCATCCGCGCGGCGGCGCCGTTCAGATCGCGGATGTTGCCGAGGAGATCGGTCACGAAGTAGCTGTCGGGCGTGAGCTCGAAGAGCTTTCGATAGCGATCGCGCTCGGAGTGGATCCGCACCGTGGCAGCGCCGAGCTCGTCGAGCTGCGCGCGCAGCTCCTCGTTCGCGACTGCCAGCTCCTCCTGGTGCACCTGAAGCTCCTCGAGCGCCTCCAGGAGCACCGCGGGATCCTGCGCGCGGTCCGGCGTCGGCCCGCCGAGCTTCGCGGTGCGCACCTTCGCAGCGGCGAGCGTCTCCGACAGCTCCCGCACGCTCTGCTCGAACTGCGCCACGCCGCGAGGCCGCGTCTTGACCGTCATGGCGCCGCCTCTTCGACGACCAGCGTCACGCCACGGCTCGGGTCCGTCTTCATCGGCGTGACGGTGACCCGGCAGCGGACGGCCTTCCCGCGGCGCGTCGTGCAGTCGAGGACCTGCTCGCCTTGCTTGCCGGTGGCGAGGCTCGTACGGATGGTGCCCGCGAGCTGGTCGATCGGCAGTCCGATGTCGAGCGCGCCGAAGGGCTTGCCCGCGACCTCGTCGGCGCGGACGCCCAGGAGCTCCTCCATCCGCGGATTCCACGCCCGCACGAGGAGCTCGCGATCGAGCACCGCGATGCCGGCGTGGAGCGTGGCGAGGATGGACCCGAAGAA
>JAYTZB010000173.1:0-3379 GCA_043742085.1 Polyangiaceae bacterium | reverse complement strand
TTCCGAGCGTGGTTCGGAGCGCGCATCCGACCGGAGCGAGCGCGGCGAACGCGCTGACGAGGCCGTGCGGCTGGGTCGTCCGCCCAACCGTCGTGGCAGCCCCGAGGCCATCGAGAAGCGTCGCGTCGCACGTGTCTTCAACGACGTCCTCGGCGGTCGCGGCGCTTCGGCGCACAAGCTCGACGGCCGGACCGAGAAGCGCCGCCAGCGTCTCCTCAAGGAGCTCGAGGCCGGCAAGGCGCGCGGCTCGCGTGAGCTGAAGCCGCTCGACGTGCTCCAGCGCGTGCAGGAGCTCATGGACCTCGGCGAGCCCCTTAGCTCGATCCGCAAGGTCACGAAGGTCCGGAAGAGCGCGGTCGCCCCGGAGGCGATCGTGCGCGTCGTCGAGCGCCTCCACCGCGCGTACAGCTTCCGTCCCGAGGTCTATCGATTCGTCGGCATCGGCGAAGAGGTGCTCCGCGAGGCGGGCGTCCTCGCGGATGCTTCGAAGCGCCGCCTCAAGTCCAAGGCCTAGCCGCTCGGTCCGTCCAGCGACGCCTCGCCATCGCCCCCGTTCCGTCGCGCCTCCTTTTCTGGTACGAGGAGGCGTGGCCCAGGCACGGACAGCACGTAAATCCAGGCGTTTCGGCGCATTTTTCGTGGCTCCGGCGCTCGTCGTGGCAGGCCTCGCGGTCCACGCTTCCTCGAACGCGCAGCCCCATGCCGCGCTCGACGCCGCCGCCCCCACCCTTCCGAGCCCTCCGCGCGGCGCCCTGCCCGCGAGCGACGCCGACATCGCGCGGCGCTCCAAGGTGGTGCTCACGGTGGCCACGCGCTCGGTCACGGTGGGCGAGCTCGAGGACCACCTCGCCGGCATCCCCACCTACCAGATCACCACGTTCGGCGCGTCGCGCGAGGCGGTCGCCCGAGCCTACGTCGAGCAAGTCCTCGCGCGCGATCTCGTCCTCGCCGCCGGCTCGGAGAAGCGTGGGCTCGACAAGGAGCTCCCCACGAAGCAGCTCCTCGAGCGCGCCCTGTCGAGCGCGACGCTCCGCAAGTCGCGCTCCGCCTATCCCTCGGCCGCGGCGATTCCGATGGAGGACGTGCGCCGGTACTACGACGAGAACCGCTCTCGCTTCGATTCTCCCGAGCGCATCAACCTGTGGCGGATCCTGTGCAAGACGCGCGAAGAGGCGGTCACCGTTCTCGAGACGGCGCGTCGTGAGCCGACCATTGCAAAGTACAATGATCTGGCGCGTGACCACAGCATCGACAAAGCGACCAACATGCGAGGCGGCAACCTCGGTTTCGTGGGTCCCGACGGGGCCAGCAACGAGGCCGGAGTAAAGGTCGATCCGGCGCTCGTCAAGGCTGCGCAGGCCGTGAAGGATGGCGAGATCATCCCGCAGCCCGTCGCCGAGGGCTCGTGGTTCGCGGTGGTGTGGCGCCGCGGGACCGTGCCCGCCAACAAGCGCAGCGTCGAGGAGTCCTCCGCTCAGATCCGCGCCGCGCTCTTCCGCGAGCGCACCGAGACCAACGAGAAGAAGCTCATCGACGACCTCCGCGCGAAGAACGTGAAGGAGGTCAACGCTGGCCTCCTCGGGATCATCGAGCTTCATCCTTACGATGCGGGCCTCGGGACTCCTCGGAACCCGGCGGGCTCGGTTCCCCCTCCGCGCGATCGCTGACCGGGTCGTCTTCGCCTACGTCGGCGCGTTCGCCACGCTGCGCGCTGAGCGCCGCGAGCGCGGCGGCGCGCTCGGCGACCCGCTTCGAGCGGCCTTCGCCGGCGCCGAGCACCTCGTCGCCGATCATCACCTCGATCTCGAACGTGGGTTCGTGCTGCGGCCCGCGCATGCCCTTCACGCGATAGGTGGGCGCGGCGAGGCCGCGGGCCTGGACCTGCTCCTGGAGCAGGCTCTTCGGATCGCGAGACCCGAGCTGCGCGGCCTCCAGCATGGGATCGCGCACGACGTGCTCGACGAGCCTGCGTGCGCCTTCGAGGCCGTACGCCTCGTAGACGCTGGCGACCAGCGCCTCCACCGCGTCGGCGAGCACGTTGGTCTGTTCGCGCTCGCTGCCGGACCGCGCGCCCTTGCCGAGCGCGAGCGCATCGCCGATGCCTTCCGTGCGAGCCCAGCGCGCGAGCGCCTCGGCGTTGACGAGCGCGCTGCGCATGCGCGTGAGCGCGCCCTCGTCGGCATCGGGATGCGTTCGACCGAGGAGCTCGCTCACGCAGAGCCCGAGGACCGCGTCGCCCAGGAACTCGAGGCGCTGGTTGTCCGATGCCGTCGACTCGTTCGCGAAGCTGGGATGCGTGAGCGCTTCCTCGAAGCGCGGGATCTCACCGGCCGCCGGGACGCCGAATTCCGCGCCCACGATGGCCTGGATGCGCGCCAAAAGGCGGACGCGCGCGTCGGCGAGCTCTTGCTCCTTCGCGGTCACGTCAGCCGCCGGCGAGGTTGTCCGTCGCTTCGGCGAGCTCGAGATCGAGGCGCGTGATGCCGCCCGCGTCGTGCGTCGTCCAGAGGACACGAGCCTTGCCCCAGCCCACGAGCACGTCGGGGTGGTGGTCACGCTTCTCGGCGACGAAGCCGAGCCGCACCGTGAACGCCACGGCTGCGCCGAAGTCGGCGAGCTTGTAGCTGCGCACGATCGCGTCGCCCTCGCGCGTCCATCCGGGATGTGCGGCGAGCCAGCTTTCGACGTCCGCCCCCTCGAGCTTTTCGGGTCGTGCCATGTGCGCCAGCATAGCTTCCGGGAACATGAACCGAAGCTCTCTGTCCATCCGTACGAGAGGACAGGAGTGAGGACGCATGAATCTTCGGCCTTTTGGGTATCCTGAGCGCGTGAGCCTCCTCGCGTGCCCGTTCTGTCGCGAGATGTTCGAGGAGGGCGAGGCCAAGACCTGCCCGGTCTGCGGGATGAAGCTCGCGAAGTTCGAGGAGCTCCCGCCGTCGCTCGACGCCATCCACGACGAAGGAGGCGTTCCCCTCCTCCCCGAGCTCGAGCCTCTGCCGCCGGCGTACCTCGGACGCGGGAAGGGTCCACTGCTCGCGCTCGCCGCCGCCGGGGTCGTCCTGTTCTTCCTGCCGTGGGTGAACCTCACCCTGCCGTACATCGACTCCAAGTCCGGGTTCGACCTGGCGCATCAGCGCATCGGCTGGCTCTGGGCATCGTTCGTCGGCTGGTCGGTCCTCATTCCCACGGTCTTCACACGTCGGAACATCGCGCAGCTCCGTGGTGCGCGCGTGGCCGCCGCGTTTCTCAGCGCGATTCCCGCGGTGGCCGTGATGATCCTCTTCTTGAAGCCTCCGCGCGCCGGCATCGTCCCCCTCCGTTTCACGTGGGAATGGCCGATCTACGCCATGCTCGCGGTCTCGCTCGCCGCCGTTGCCGT
>JAYTZB010000172.1:0-3482 GCA_043742085.1 Polyangiaceae bacterium | reverse complement strand
TTGGAGAGGGCGCGAAGGATGATCTTCTCGAGGAGCGGATCGACGCCCGGCCGGACCATCGAAGGCTTCACCGGCTCGGTGAACTGATGCTTGTTGAGGATCGACTGCGGCCGCTCCGCCGTGAACGGGACCTGTCCCGTAGCGAGCTCGTAGAGGACGACGCCGCACGCGTAGACGTCGCTGCGCGCGTCGAGCTCGTCGCCGCGACACTGCTCGGGCGACATGTACTCGGGCGTGCCCGCGATGATGCCTGCCTCCTGCTCGGCGCCCGGCAGCGCGCGATGCTGCGCGATGCCGAAATCGCAGACCTTCACGAGCTCGATCGGCTGACCGTCGTCGTCCTGTCCGGGAACGATGACGAGGTTCTCCGGCTTGATGTCACGATGGACGATCCCGCGCGCGTGCGCGTGCGAGAGCCCCGCGCACGTCTGCATCATGACCTCGGCGATGCGCTGCGCCGGCAGGACGCCGTGCTTCTCGAGAACCGCGCGCAGCTCGACGCCAGCGAGGAACTCCATCGCGAGGTAGAGGAGCCCGTCGGGCTCCTGACCGAAGTCGATGACGCGCGTGATGTTGGGATGGTCGAGGCGACTCGCCGCGAGCGCCTCTGCGTAGAAGCGGCGACAGAAGTCGATGTCGTGCTGGAAGGACTCGTGGAGGACCTTCACGGCGACGGCCATGCGGAGCTCGCGATGGCGCGCTTTGTACACCGCGCCGACGCCGCCACGACCGATGAGCGTCTCCATCAGCAGCTTGCCGCCCGCGAGAGCGCGCCCGAGGATGCTGTCCTCGGGACCCGTCGGCAGCGGACCGACGTGCGAGAGGTCCGCGGTGTGGCTCGCGCTGAGGGTCATGCTCGTCGTCGCGCGACGACTGCGGACGACGCCGTTCAAGCTGGGCGGCCGCATGCTCGGCGTGGACGGTCGCGCGTCCGGCATCGCCGAGATGCGCATCGGGAAGCCATCCTCGGTCGGCGGCCCCAGCGGGAGCGCGAGGTAGTAGAGGGGCTCCGCCATGCTCGGCAGGTGGACCTCGAGCACGTGCTGCGACGCGTTCACCGGCGCCGTATCGAGCGGCACGTACACCTGGCTGCCCGTGAAGGCGGCGGCATCGAGAACCTCCTTGGCTTCGTCGTCGGCCAAGTCGGCGACGAGTACTGGAAGGAGGTCTTCCGGGGGCAGGGAAGCCATCGAGAAACTGCCTCGAAGGATCTCACCTGCCCCCGCGCGGGTCAACGGAGGGCTGGGAGATCGTGCCTCATCTCTCCCACTCCATCCCGCATCAGCCATTGCAGAACCGACGGGCCTATTTCAGATTTGAAGGGGCTCGACCGGTCGATTGGCGCCCTGATCCGCGACAGGCTCGCGACATCGTTCGGGAGGAGGTTCGTAGAGGACCACTGTCATCAGAGGAAGAGACGGCGCTACTTGCACGAGCCTCCTTTGCAGGTCTTGGGGGCAGCACAGACCGTTCCGCAGGCGCCGCAGTTGTTGTTGTCCTTGTTGATGTCGATACACACGCCGCTGCCGGCGACGCACTCCGGTCGATTCGGAAGGCACGTGCATGCCGACGCCGTGCACGTCGCGCCCGACTGACAGACCTTTCCGCACGCGCTGCAGTTCTTGGGATCGCTCGTGGTGTCGATGCACACGCCGCTGCAGTCTTGCGTGGGTGTCGCGCAGGCGCACGCGCCCCCCACGCAGTCCTTGCCGCCCGTACAAGACAGTCCACACGCTCCGCAGTTGGCCGTGCTGGTCAGCGTGTTGACGCAGTTGTTCACGCAGTCCGTGAGGGTGGGGTCACAGCCCGCCTTGCACGCGCCGAGGCTGCAGACCTGTCCGGCGTTGCACTTCGTCGCGCACGCACCGCAGTGCAGCGGATCGCTGCTCTCCTCGGTGCAGATACCGCCACAGTTGGTGGCGGTGGGCGACGAGCAAACGCACATCGCGTTCGTGCACGTGAGGCCGTTGCCGCAGACCTTGCCGCACGCGCCGCAGTTGTTGGGATCGTCGATGAGGCGGACGCACTGACCGCCGCAATCGACCTTGCCGTTGGAGGTGCCGGCGTCGCCGCCGCTGCAGCCGCCTGCGGTGCAGCTGCCGGCGAGACAGACCTCGCCGTTCGCGCACTTCGTGTTGCATGCGCCGCAGTTGAGCCGATCGACGGTGACGTCGACGCAGACGTTGTTGCACGACAGCTCGCCCGACGGACAACCGCACTTGCCGGAGACGCACTGCTCGCCGTTCTGGCAAGCGACCCCGCACGCCCCGCAGTTGAGGTTGTCGCTCTTCTCGTCGACGCACGAGTTGTTGCAGTTGCTCAGCCCCGTCGCGCAGCCTGCCGCGCACGCGCCGAGGCTGCACGCGGCCATGGTGCTCACACAGGTCGTGCCGCACGCGCCGCAGTTCTTCGGATCGTCCGCGAGGTTCACGCACGTCCCGCTGCCGGTCGGGCACTCCGCGGCGCCGGCCGGGCACCCGCAGCTACCCTGGAGGCAGGCTTGTCCGGCCGCGCACTTGGTTCCGCACGTGCCGCAGTTGTTGGGGTCCGAGCTCTTGTCGACACACGAGCTTCCGCACGTCGAGAGCGCCGCGCCGGCGTCGCCGGTCGGGCATGACGTCGCGCATTGGCCGAGGGAACAGAAGGGCGCTGCCGCATCGCAGCGGACGCCGCACGCTCCGCAGTTGTTCGGGTCCTCGCGCAGGTTCGCGCAGGTTCCATCGATGCACTTCACTTCGGTGTCCCGGCAGACCAGCGGGCCGGCGTCCACGTCGGGCGTGGCGTCGGCGCCGGCCTCGGGACTCGGCGGCTGGCTGACGTCGGTGCCGGTCTCGGCGCCTGCTTCGTCGGGGACCGCGGCGGCGACTCCGTCATCTCCTCCGCAGGCGGGAAGCGCGAACGAGGCGCCGATACAGCCCGCGGTCAGGAGCACCGCTACGTGAAGAATGGAGCTACGCATTCGAACCCTCGTGCACGGATACCGGTCTGATTGACCGATCGTCCTTCGTGGGTGCCATGCCGGGGGTGGGAGCAGACAGGAAAAAAGACAGAGCTCGGCGAGACCTCGGCGAGGCGAACGATGCGCGCCAAATCCGCGCGCATCGACACGGTGGTCACCGAGCTGACCATGCCGCGGTCGCCGAAACCCTCTTGGCATTTGCACTTGGTGGCCAGCAATTTCAGCCGAATTCCAATCGACGCTCCTTGTGCACGAGCCTCCGTATGAGGTCTGCTTGTGAGATGCGCTCACTACCGAATTCTGTCCGCCTCGCCATGGTGTGGATCATCGTGACGGGCTTGGTGGTGGCGTGCGGATCGTCGGGAGAGTTCTCGGACTTCGTCACTCCACCGTCGCTCGACGACGGAGGCGGAGCAGGAAGCAGCTCTGGTTTCATGCCGGGCGCTGCCGAGGGCGGCGTCGCAACCGACACGAACTGCAAGAAGCTGACGTGCGCGGAGCAGCACGTCGAGTGCGGTCCCGC
>JAYTZB010000171.1:0-2870 GCA_043742085.1 Polyangiaceae bacterium | reverse complement strand
GCGAGCAGCTTCCGCACCACGGCGCTTCCGATGAAGCCCGTCGCGCCCGTCACTGCCGCCGTTCCCGTCGCCATCACCATGCGACGGACCATAGCTGGGCCGCAGACGAACCGGCCACGCGATTGACATGCTGCGCACCGGGCGTGTTTATTGCGGTTCGATGTCCTCGTTCCGCGTGGCCGCCAGCGCGCTGCTCCTGACGCTCGGTGCCGCGAGCGGAGCGATCAGCACCGGCTGCGAGAAGAAGGCCGACCCCGCGCAGGGCCGCGATCTCTACGCCTCCACGTGTGCGCGCTGTCACGGCGCGGAGGGCACCGGCGGCCTCCCGCTGTTCGACGGTGGACCCCGGCCTCGTGATTTTCACGACCACGCGTTCCAGGTCGAGCGCACCGACGAGCAGCTCAAGCTCACCATCGTCAACGGCAAGGGCACCGGCATGCCGTCGTTCGGCACCATCTTCGACGAGCAGCAGCTGCATTCCCTGGTCGCGCACGTGCGGAGCTTCGATCCGGAGAAGACCCCGAAGTGAACCGGCCTGCTGGTCTTGCGGTCGGCGATATTTCGTGTACGAAGTAACTCATGCCCAGCCCGTATCGCGAGGAGCACGACCACTTCCGCAACACCGTCCGCCAGTTCGCGACCAAGGAGCTCGCTCCCTACGCCGACGAGTGGGAGAAGGCCGAGCTCTTCCCGAACAACGTCTTCAAGCGAGCCGGTGAGCTCGGCATCCTCGGCGCGCACTACCCCGAGGAGCACGGCGGCGCGGGAGGCGACTACTGGTTCAGCGTCGCGAAGGCCGAAGAGCTTCCGCGCTGTCTCTCGGCCGGCGTGTCGATGGGCCTCCTGGTCCAGAGCGACATGGCGACGCCGGTCATCAGCGACCTCGGCACCAAGGACCAGATCGAGGAGTTCCTGAAGCCGGCGCTGAAGGGCGACAAGATCGTCGCGCTCGGCGTGAGCGAGCCCAACGCGGGCAGCGACGTGGCGGGCATCCAGACCTGGGCCAAGCGCGATGGCGACGACTGGATCGTCAACGGCTCGAAGACGTACATCACGAACGGCACGCGCTGCGACTTCGTCACGCTGCTCGTGAAGACCAACCCCGAGGCCGGCGCGCACGGCTGCAGCTTCTTCCTCGTGCCCTCGAAGACCAAGGGCTTCAGCGTCTCGAAGAAGCTGAAGAAGATCGGCAACCACGCGAGCGACACCGCCGAGCTCGCGTTCGAGGACATGCGTGTTCCCCAGCGCTACATGCTGGGCGAGCCGAACCAGGGCTTCATGTACCTGATGCAGAACTTCCAGACCGAGCGCCTCATCGCGTGCGTCAGCGCGTGCGCGGGGCTCCAGCTCGCGATGGATCAGGCCATCGAGTACGGCCGCGAGCGGAAGGCGTTCGGCAAGCCGATCATCAAGCGCGAGTACTGGCAGCACAAGTTCGTCGACCTCCACGCGAAGCTCGAGGCGGCGCGCGCGCTCACGTACAAGGCCGCCGACATGTACAACGACGAGCGTTACGTGAAGAAGGTCACGCTGTCGTTCGAGACCGTGAAGATCATCAGCATGGCGAAGATCTTCGTCGGCGAGCTCGGCACCGAGATCATGGACCAGTGCCTCCAGTTCCATGGCGGCGCGGGGTACATCGAGGAGATGCACATCGCGCGCGCCTGGCGCGATCAGCGGCTTCTGCGCATCGGCGGCGGCACCACCGAGACGATGCGCTACTACGTCGCCAAGCTCATGGGGCTGTAGCCCCGCGCTAGCTCGCTACTTGGTGAGCTTCAACGTGTAGGACTGCGCGGAGCTTCCGCGCACCGCGACCAGGTAGTTGCCGGCGGCCGACGAGGTCGCCGCGATCTCCGTCGGCGACGTGTTCGAGATCTGGTTCCACGAGCTGCCGTTCCACTTCCACATGAGGACGTCGGCGTCTCCGCTGCTCGTGAGCGCGACGTCGTAGGCGACGCCTGCCTTCGGCACACTCCACGAGTACCAGTCGAGGTCGGTGCCTGACGCGATCGATCCGCAGCGTGTGCCCGCGAGCGCGTTCGGCTGATTGGACGTGTCGTTGGGCTCGACCTCGGCAGTGCCACCGGCGCATGCCGGCGCGGGAGGCGGGGTCGCCGGGGGCGGCGTGGCGGGGGGCGGCGGCGCGCTCGACCCGCCGCTGCCTCCGTTCGCGGCGATGAGCTGCTGGATCTTCGCGTAGGCGAGGTCGACGCGCGCCAGCACCTGCGTGCCGCCGCCGGCACCGGAGTTGACCGCGGCGATGGTGCGGCTGGCGCCGCTGCCGACGTAGACGGGACCGCCGGAGTCACCCGACTCGATGACCTCCGACGAGATGTACGCCTTCGCGAAGCCATACGACGCGCCCGCCTGGAGCGTGACCGCGCTTCCGAAGAAGAGCGCCGAGAACGACGCCTGACCGTTGCGGATGCGCCCGACGTTGACGGCCTGCGTACCGGCAGCGGACGCAGTGCTGGCGAGCTTCGGATACGTCGAGAGCGTGATGGCCTCGTCGAGGATGATGACCGCGACGTCGAGGGTGTCGGGATTCACCGACTCGCCCGTGGCGACGTAGTCCGTCCATGCGTGCGTGCCGGTCGCGCTCTGCTTCGACGCGTAGGGCGCAACGACCGTCCACGATGCCGCGTCGACGACGCAGTGCCCGGCGGTGAGGACGACGCGAGGAGCGATCACGGCACCCGAGCAGATGAACGTGTCGGTGTTGATGAGCGCGGCCTCGGTGTACCCCGACGCTGCCGTACCGTTGACGATGGGCTGCGCGACCTTGTCGCCGAGCACCTCCTCGTCCTGTGGCGAAGGTGCGTCTCCCGGCTGCGCACAGCCGTACGATCCGGTAGCAGCGGCAATTG
>JAYTZB010000170.1:0-6781 GCA_043742085.1 Polyangiaceae bacterium | reverse complement strand
CGCACCGCCTTCGCGTCGAGGCGCGTCGCGGCCTCGAGGTCCTTCGCGGTGATCGCCTGCACGACCTCGACCAGCTGCCCCTTCTCCGACGCGACCGCCGCGAGCTCGAGGGCGTCCATGGCGCGATCGGCGTTGCCGGCGGTCGGCTCCGGGGCCTTCTGCGCGCTCGTATCGGGGGGTTCCATGGCGACTGTGGGCCTCGAGCCTCGGGAAGGCTCCGTGCAGGGTCGGCCTCCTTAGCATGCGGCTCCTCGCCCGGAAAGCGCGTGGTTTTACCCGCTCTTACACGCTCCTCGCAGCCTCTCGAGCGCCTCGAGCGTCACGATCGGACGGGCTGCGCCGACAGGGGACGGACCGGGAGACGGAAAGGAGTCGCCATAAATGCGCTCGCGACGTTGGACAAGTGGCCTCTGGCCGGTAAAGCTCCGCCGCCATGAAGACCCGCGCAGCACGGTCGATCGCGTCGACCATCGCGTCGAGCATTCTCGTCGGTGTCATCTGCGTCGCATGCAGTGGCGCAGCCTCGGACGAGCTGTTCGGCACGCCGACGACAACGCAGTCGGGCACGACGCCGACGCCGGGCACGAGCGGGGCCGCGGGCACGAGCGGAGCGGCGACGAGCGGCAGCGCCGGCACGAGTGGGTCGCCGGGCTCGAGCGGCACCTCCGGAACGAGCGGCACGAGCGGCACCTCCGGGGCCAGCGGCACGTCGGGAACGAGCGGCAGCACCAAGGACGCCGGCACCGACACCTCGACCGCGTACAAGAGCCCGGGCATCTACTGCGGCGCGGATCAGGTCGGCAACGACGTCTACTGCACGATCACCACGAAGGAGTGCTGCGTCACGTCGAACGGAGGCGATCCGGCGGACAAGAGCTTCGACTGCGTCTCGAGCAACGGCGGCAATGGGTTCGGGCAGTGCCAGGGTCAGCCGCTCAAGTGCGACGACCGCACGGACTGTCCGGCGGGCCAGGTCTGCTGCGGAGCGTTCGACACGCAGGCCGGTTATCAGCGCACGCAGTGCCAGGCGACCTGCAACGACAGCCCGGTGCCGGGCCTGGCGCCGGTTCGCTTCTGCGACGGCAACGCGCCGATCGACGAGTGTGTGGAGATCGGCAAGAAGTGCGGGGCGAGCGCCAGCCTCCCTGGCTTCCACGTCTGCAAGTAGCGCAGCGAGCGCGGGGCGCGTTTCTCGCGGCGTGGCTCGGGTGCGTCGTCGCGGGCGCGCTCGGCCTGTCGTGTGGGCGGAGCGCCGTGACGAGCGCGGACGCACGTGATGGGGCGGCCGCGGGCGCGAGCGCGAGCGCGAGCGCGAATGCGAATGCGGACGCGGGCGGCGCGGACGCGAATGGCGCGGCGCGGTCGCAGATCGACGAGGACGGCAACGACGACCCCGAGGATCCCGGGAGCGGGAGCGCGCCGGCGAGCGGGCGCTTCGAGAAGGTGGGGACGCCGCCGCTCGCGCTGACGCGCATCTGTGACCTCACGCCGTTCGGTGATGCGCTCTACGCGGCGCATGCGAACCAGCCGCTCGGCACCGACGGCGCGACGATCACGCGCTATCGACCGAGCGTCGCCGACGCCGGCGCTGGATCCGGCGCGGGCGCAGGCGCAGGCGCAGGCGCAGGCGCGGGCAAGCGGCCGTTCGGGGTGGCGTTCGACTGGAATCGACCCGGCGAGCCGACCAAGGGCGGCGGTGCCGGTCAGGGCTTCCTGCGGGTGCACGCGATCGGCGGAAGGCTGTTCGTCGCCGATGCGGATCCGCCGTACAACGGCCTCGGGCTCGTCGAGTACGGCACCGAGGGCTACGTGTTCGTGTCGGATCGCGCGGGCGGGTTCGCGCCGCCGCGCGCGCCGAATTTTCGGCCGCCGGCCGCGCCGGATCTGTCGAGCGAGAACGGTCGCGCGGGCGCCGCGGTGTTGCCGCGCGCGTATCACGTGATCGACGTCATCAAGTATCGAGGCGGGCTCTACGCGTCGACGGGGTCGGTGCCGCCGAAGGAGAAGGCGTGGCATGGGCCGTCGCCGGGCGCGCTGCACCGCGCGAGCGAGGACGGCACGCGCTGGACCTACGAGGTCGACTACCCCTACCCGTGGCAGGACGGCGTGTGGCGGCTCACGTTCATGGTGCGGTTCCGGGACCGGCTCTACGCGGGGATCCAGGACTACGATGGCCGCGATCCGAACGATTACGTGTATTTTGCACCCAGCGCGAGTCCGGGTCTTAGCGCAGACGCGGACGCGGGTGCAGACGCGGGTGCAGACGCCGGCGCGGACGCTGGCGTGAAGATGGAGGCGGGGGCGCCGTTGCCGGCGATGTTGCGGCGCGAGGACGAGCACACGGTGCGCGTCACGAGGACCGGGGCGGCCGGCACGTTGCGGTGGTGGGTCGATACGCGCGCGAAGCCGGCGCGGCTCTACTGGCTCGCGTGGTCACGCGACAGCGGTGTGGTGCTTCGGGTGACGACCGACGGCGACCGCTGGGCGGCGATCCCCCTGCCCGCCGATGCGGGGCGACCCACCGACGTCACGCGCTTTCGTGATGCCGTCGTGGTGCTCACCGAGCGCGGGCTCTATCGCCTCGGTGGAGAGGCGATTGACGGCGCCGCGGGGGTCGATGCAAGTGACGGAGTGGCCATGGCGACGGCGACGCCCATCGTCCGCCCCGACGAGACCGTCGACGGCGGCGGGGCCCCGACGAAGGAGAAGAAGTCCCCGTTCGAGGTGAGCGACTTCTTCTGCGTCGCGCCGCTCGCGGTCTTCGAGAACGAGCTCTACGCCGGCGGCCAGCGAGGCGGCGCGCTGTACAAGCTCACCGCGCCGTAGCGTCCCCCGAGCATGCTGTGGATCCGGTCTGGTGGATCCGGTCTGGCCCGATCTGCAAGCGCCGCTGCGTTCGGAAGCCCACGCGCTGCCGGCCGACACACGGCCTTTCCTTGCGCGAACCAATGTAGGCCCATGTGGCACATCGCGTGCACCAGGGCGACCGATGCGTCGAATCACGCTTGCCTCGGTCCTCTCTATCTATGGCGCGCTGGCTGCCTGCTCCAGCGAGACGCTGGAGACGGGCGTCGTGACGCCTCCGCCGGCCGCGCCTACCGCCGTCGGCGAAGCACCCGATGCCGCGCCACCTGCGCCGACGGTCGATGCCGCCCCGCCGAAGCGCGCCCCTTCCTTCCCCGAGGTGCAGAGCCGCGGCGGACCGGTCATCAAGACACCCCGGGTCGTTCCGATCGTGTTCGCCGGCGATCCGCTCGCGAGCGACATCGGCGCGTTCACGCACAAGATCGCCGCGTCGGAGTACTGGAGTGCGACCGCCGGCGAGTACGGCGTCGGGGCCATGTCTGCGGTCGCGCCGATCGTCGTGGACGAGGCGGCGCCGGCGACCATCACTGAACCGCAGCTCGAGGCGTGGCTCCAGCAGAAGCTCACCGGCGCCACGCCCCCGTTCGGTGCGCCCGACGGGAACACGCTGTACGCGCTCTACTATCCGGCGGACACGGTGATCACCTCAGGGAGCGGCGACGCCCGCACGAGCTGTCTCGACTACGGCGGCTACCACTTCGAGACCACGGTCACGGGCAGCGGGGGCGCCGCGACGCACGTCGCCTTCGCCGTGCTCCCGCGATGCGCCGGCCTCGACGCGCTCACGGTCACGGCGAGCCACGAGTACTTCGAGTGGACGACCGATCCATTCCCGCAATCCCACCCGGCATTCTCTCGCGTCGACCCGGCGCACTGGGGCTGGGAGCTCGCGATGATCGGCGAGCTCGGCGACCTCTGCGCGCGCCTCGATCCCGCCAACTATCGGCCGGCCGAGCTGGGGTACGAGGTCCAGCGTTTCTGGTCGAACAAGGCGTCGCGCGCGGGCACCTATCCGTGCGCGCCGGCCCGGACGACCGCGTATGTCCAGGCCATCACGCCCGCCGAGGACGAGATCGTCCTCCCCGATTTCTTCGACAAGTCGATCCGCGTGAAGACCATTCGTGTCCCACGTGGCGGCTCGAGGACCGTGGACACGCTCGTCTACTCCGATCAGGCGGAGCCGCTAGGCGAGGTCGTCTTGCTTCGCACGGCCAGCCAGAAGTACCGCGGTAGCCCCGACACGGCGTCGGGCTTCACCTTCACGCTGAGCAAGACCAGCGCGAAGGTCGGCGAGACTGTTCAAGTGACCATCCAAGCGCCGAAGAAGCTTGGCTACGACGTGCTCGGTGTATGCGCCGAGCCGTCGAGCGCGGCGGCCGGAAGTAGCGGAGGCTCCGCGCCGTCTGCGGGCTCCGGCGGCGCGGGTGCTTCGGCGGGCGGCTCGGGCTCAGGCGGTTCGAACGTGCTGTGCTGGCCGGTGCTGGTCGTGAACGACAGCCCTCCGACGCCCGACGGCGCTCTCTCCGGCATCACGCCAGGGCTACGTGCCAGCAACGCCAGCCGAGCGCGCGGCGAGCCGATGTACACGCGGGTCGGGACCCAACCGCGGGCGCCGCGACTCGACAGGAGCGACTCACGCTAAGCTGCGGCCCGTGAAGGTCATCCTCTTCGGCGCAACGGGCATGATCGGGCAGGGCGTTCTTCGCGAGTGCCTCCTCGATCCGCGTGTCGAAGCCGTGCTGGCCGTGACTCGCAGCGCCACAGGTCGGACGCACGCGAAGCTGCGCGAGATCATCCACGCCGACTTCGCCGATCTCTCCGCCATCGAGGGCGAGCTCGCGGGCTACGACGCGTGCTTCTACTGCCTCGGAGTGTCGTCCGTCGGGATGAGCGAGGCGGACTACACGCGCGTGACCTTCGACTACGCGATGGCCGCAGGTCGCGTCCTCGCGCGGTCGAGCCCGAAGCTGACCTTCGTGTTCATCTCCGGCGGAGGCACCGACAGCAGCGAGCAGGGCCGATCAATGTGGGCGCGCGTCAAGGGCAAGACCGAGAACGCGCTCCTCGGCTTGCCGTTCGAGGCGTCGTACATGTTCCGCCCCGCGATGATCATCCCGATGCACGGGATCGTGTCGCGGACCCGGCTCTACCGCGTCGTCTACACCATCATCGGACCGCTACACCCGTTCCTGGAGCTGGTCGCGCCGAGCGTCGTCACCACCACCGACAACGTCGCGAAGGCGATGCTCCTCGTCGCCACCAGCGGCGCGAAGAAGCGCGTGCTCGAGAACCGCGACATCAACGAGCTCGTCGCGAGCGCACCGGGCGCCGCGCCGTAGAGACGCCGATGCTCCACCTCGTCATCGCCGGTCCCGATACGAAGCTCCTCTCCTCGCTGTGCGCGGCGTGTCCTTACTCGCCCGCGGGCTGCTGCGTGGCGCCTCCTCGGCTCGATCTCTCGGACGTCGGACGCATCGTCGCGCACGGCGGACGTGACTGGCTGCTCGCCGAGATCGCTGCCAAGCGCATTGCCATCGGCGAACGATGGTTGAATGTGGTGCGGCCCAAGCGACCGCTCGTCCCCGGCGGCGCCCGCGAGGCGGCATGCGTGTATCATGCAGCTACCGGCTGCACCATCCCGCACGACCGCCGCTCCGCGACGTGCAACTACTACCTGTGCGACGCTGCGCGCGCCGGCGACGGTGACGACGCCGCCCTCGCCCGCGCCACGCACGAAGAGCTGGTCGCGAAGTTCGTGGCGTGGGACGCGGAGATCACCCGCCGCGTCGCCGCGTCGTGGCCGGACGGGCCGACATTCGACGCGGCATTCCTCGACTGGCTCGGCGTGACGTTCACCGAGCTGACCGCGGCGTGACCGTCCTGTCGATCAGGGCACGAGGTCGGCAGCGGTGCGCGGGAAGATCTTGCGGTTCGCGAACGAGAAGCCCGCGATGCCGATGATCTTCGAGAACGCCGTATCGACGGCGTACGTGTTGTCGAGCGCGTCGAACATGTAGTCGTCGACGCGCAGGGGCCCGGTGGTTGTCGCCGCATCGGCGATCGTGAGCTCGTCGAAGTCCTTCGGCGCGTCGGGGTTCATGACCGTCACCTTCACGGCGTCGACCTCGACCAGCATGCTCTCGAGGCCCTCGGCCTTCGCGCCGTCCACCAGCAGCACGTTGCTGATCTCGGCGGTCGTGACGACGATGGGACCGAACGGCAGCGTGGTGCCGACACCGGTGACCTTGATCACCGCGTTCTTCAGCGTCGTGACCTTGCTGACCTCCTCGTAGTCGCCTTCGACCTCGACCTTGTTGCCGACCGAGACGGTGGGGTTCACGGCGCCGGTGTCGACGAAGAGGCCCGAGAACGGGAGGCCGCCGTTGTCGAGCTGCGCGTAGAAGCCGCGTGAGCCGGTGCCGGCGGTGCGGAGCGCGGTGACATAGAGGTCGACCACCTTGGCGCGCGTGCTGCCCGCGGCGGGGTGCGTCGCGACCGAAGGATCGCGGAGCTCCTGCACCGTGAACGAGGCCGCGCACTTGGTCTGGCCGACGTTGGGCGTGGTCGGGCAGACGTCGCAGGCGTTGCCCTTGCCGTCCTTGTCGTCGTCGGCCTGGTCGGCGTTGGCGATCTCGGGGCAGTTGTCGGCGCCGTTCGCGACGCCGTCGTCATCGAGGTCGTCGCCGCTCGGACGCGTGCACGTCTCGCCCATCGCGAGCGGGCACTTGTCACACGCGTCGCCAATGCCGTCGCCGTCGGTGTCGGGCTGCTTCGCGCCGTCCATCGGGCGGATCGGGTTGAAGACGTTGGGGCAGTTGTCGTCCTTGTCCTCGACGCCGTCGCCGTCCTTGTCGGTGGGCGTGATGCCGTTGATGTACTGCGTGGCCGTCGTCGAAGAGGCAGTAGGGCCGCGGTA
>JAYTZB010000169.1:0-16692 GCA_043742085.1 Polyangiaceae bacterium | reverse complement strand
CTGCAGGTCGTGAGCTATCTCGCGATGGAGGCTCCTTCGAGCACGTATCCCGAGGCGATCCGCGACGAGCAAGCGAAGGTCCTCCGCAACACACGACCCATGAGCACCGACAACATGGTGCGCGGCCAGTTCAACGGCTATCGCGACGAGCCTGGCGTCGCGCCCGACTCGTACATGGCGACGTACGCAGCGCTCCGCCTGTACGTCGACTCGTGGCGCTGGGAGGGCGTTCCCTTCTTCGTGCGCGCCGGCAAATCGCTCGCGATGACGTGCACCGAGGTGATGGTGGAGCTCAAGAACCCGCCGCAGTGCGTGTTCAAGGAAGCCGCGCCGAGCATGGGCAACTACATTCGCTTCCGCGTGAGCCCCAACGTCGAGATCGCGCTGGGCGCGCGCGCGAAGGTCGCGGGCGAGAAGATGATCGGCGCGCCGACCGAGCTCA
The DNA here is from genome assembly GCA_043742085.1 of Polyangiaceae bacterium. Lineage (GTDB taxonomy): Bacteria > Myxococcota_A > Polyangia > Polyangiales > Polyangiaceae > Labilithrix. The sequence continues at coordinate 16,250 of JAYTZB010000169.1, read as the reverse complement.
AGGTCGTCGAGGCGCCGAAGGTCGGCGAGGCGGGGCGGCTCGGCGACTACGAGCGCCTCCTCGGCGACGCGATGATGGGCGACGCGACGCTCTTCGCGCGACAGGACGTGGTCGAGGCAGCGTGGGCGATCGTCGACCCGGTCATCCACGGGCCGTCGCCGATGTACACCTACGAGCCCGGAACGTGGGGCCCGAAGGAAGCCGACGACCTCACCAAGGAAGTCGGCGGCTGGAACACGCCGACCTAGCGGAGATCGCCATTTTCACGGCACGCGGCGCGTTTCGCCGTTCGAGCGGATCTCGACGATGACGCCGCCGGTCAGCGCGGCGCGCAGCACGCCGTCGCTCGTTCGCGTGAGCGTGATGCGCTCCTGGCCTGGCGCGATGCGACGCACCGCGCCGAGATCGACGGGCGCCGCCCACAGCGGCCGGGCCTGGTCGTCGTAACGGAACGCGACCGCGTGATCGACGTCGCGATCGACGCCCGGTGACTGCGAGTACTGCACGAGCACGAAGCTGGTCGGCGAGTCCGAGGCCAGCGTGACGGGCGCGATGGTGCGGAACCGCGCGCCGAGAACACGACCGGGGCTCCACGCGAGCCCACCGGTCTCGGTCACGAGCTGGACGCGCGTCTCGGCGCCCACGGCCAGCGCGACGAGCCACCCATGGTGCGGCCAGTAGAGGAGGGAGATGGCGTCGCACGGCTTCGTGTCGAGCACCTGGAAGTCGGCGAACGGCGAGCCGTCCGCGTCCCACAAGCGAAGCGCCACCGTCGACGTCGGAGGATCGCACACCGCCATCGCGAAGCGACCGTGTGGTCCCGCGGCCACGGCGAGCGGACCGATCGGCGGCTTGATGCCCGCGACGGGACGTTCCTTCGACCAGAGGAGCGCGCCGTGGTCGTCGACGACGAAGAGCATGGGGCTCTCGAGCGTGCCGTCCTTGCGCTCGGCAGCAACGACGATGGCGCGGCGGCGGTCAGCGCCGAGATCCGTCGCTTGCACGGCGAGCGCGGCGGGGAGCGCGCCGCCATGTTGCTTCCGCAGCGCGTCGGCGTTCGCCGCGAGGACCGGGTCGGCCTCGATGTGAGTCACCAGCGAGCGACGTGCCTCGAGCCCGGAGCCCGGCGCGCCCGAGACGTCACGTCGTGGGGCGCTCGGCGCGGCACTCGCGACCTCCGCCTCCGCGGGCGACTCGGGCGCCGCCGCCGTGGGCGTGGCCGTGACCGTGGCCGCCGTGGCTGCCATCGCATCGGCGCCGCCGTCGGCGCTCGCGCCAAGGCGAGAGCATGCAGTGACTGCACCCGCGGCGAGGATCGCAACCACGAGCGTCCTCACGGCGTCACCATCACGCCCTTCGACGCCGCTCGTTGCATGGTCCCGTCTCCGACATGCTGCGTCTTCTCGTAGCCCGTCGCGAAGATGGTCGCGCTGGCGCCCGGCACGAGGCCCCACGCCGCGCGCCATCCGGGGACCGCGGACAGATCGGGCGTCGTGTCGTCGATCTCCATGAGCGAGCCCACGTAGATGGCGTCGTAGGTCGAACGCAGGGTGTGCGGCGAGCGCCGATTCGACGAAGCTTGCGCGACCACCTCGTGGAGCTCGGCATTCGCGAGCACCGGGAATCGCGTCTCGAGGAGCACCTGTGGTGACGTGGAGATCACGGTGACGATGGGGACGGACGGCTCGGGCAGGAACGTGACATCGAGATCGATCGCCTGATGGATGTCGATCGCGACGGTGCGCGATCCGGTCCGGCGGTCCTGCTCGGCGGCGAGCGCACCTCGATAGCGATCGCCGGTGAGCTGCAGCGCGTCCGGCACGGTAGAGTAGGCCAGCTTCACATCCGTCACGTCCGCGGGCACGTCCTGCGGCCCGACGTCGATGCCGAAGGGACCGCCCGCGGCGTAGAAGATCGCCGGCGTGACGGTGTCGCCCCGGGCGAGGCCGTGCAGCGTCATCGATCGCGTGCCTGGCACGAACGAGCCCGCACCGGTGGCATCGACGTCGATGACCTCGTCGCTCGAGACGACATGGCCACGTCGCATGACGACGCGTGTGAGCGCGCGGCCCGGGTCGTCCCGCAGCCCGAACGCGACATCCCAGGTGCCCGGCTCGATCCCGACGATCTCGTACGTGCCCGTGGTGCCGGTCACCGGAATCGCATCGCCCCGCGAATCACGCGCATAGCCGAAATCGAGCCATTGCGTGGCAGGCGGCAGGTTGCGGAGCGTCCCCGTGAACGCGAACTGCGCGGGCGGCGGCGGCGGCGTGCAACCGTCGTCGAGCGTCACCGTCACGTCGGGTGTCGCGTTGGTCCGATGATGGACGTAGACCGTGCTCAGCGTGTCGTCATCGGAGGCGCACACGAGCGCGATCGTCCAGCGCGCGACCGCGATCGGAAACGTGTACGTGCCCACCGCTGCCGGCGAGAGCGGCCGCCAGTCGCCGTCGTCGAGCCGATAGGCAGCCCACGTCGCGCTCGCCTTCGCGGCGGGCGTCGTGGTGAGCGCGGGGGCAAGCGTCGTCACCGTGTTCATCGAGGAGGCGGCGTCTGCCGCGTCGGCGCGCGGATCACCACCATCTCCACCGTCGTGGGCGAGGGTAGCGCTGAGGTCCGTGTCGCGATCGCAGGCCGTGCCGAGCGCGGCCGCCGCGAGCGAGAGCGCGCACGTGCAGGCGCACGCGCAGAGAGCGACGGCTGGCGAGGCTGGAGCACGAAGCGCCACGCCCGCATCCTATCCTCGATGCGGCGGCGCCGCCGTCAGGACTCGACGTCCAGGACGACCCGCATGCGAGCGGCGCCGTCCCGAACGCGCGCGATCGCCTCGTTGGCGCGCGCGAGCGGGAGATGCTCGACGATCGGCGCGATCCCATCGCGAGCGGCGAGCGCGAGCATCCGTCGCATGGTGGCCGGGCTCCCGATGACGCTGCCGGTGATCCTCTTCTGCTCGTCCATCAGCGGATCGGCAGAGATCAGGAGCGGCGCGCCGGGAACGCCGACCAGGCACATCGTGCCTTCGAGATCGAGCACGCGCAGCCAGTCGTTCCACACGAGCGGCGCGTGCGTGGTCACGAGCAGGAGATCGACGGCGGCCGGCGGCAGAGCACCGCGCGCATCGACGAGCTCGGTGGCGCCGAGCGAGCGGACGAGATCACGCTTCGACGCATCGGGATCGAAGGCGAGCACGTCGGCGCCGAGGGCGCGCGCGAACCTCACGGCGAGGTGTCCGAGGCCACCGATGCCCACCACGCCGACGCGCATGCCCGACGTCGCGCCGAGACGTTCGAGCGGCGAGAACACCGTGAGCCCGGCGCACAGGAGCGGCGCGGCGCTGTCGCGATCGAGCGCGCTCGGGAGCTCGAAGCAGAAGCGCGCGTCGACGCGCACGCGCTCCGCGAACCCGCCCGCTCGGCCTACGCACGTCCGCAGCTTGCCGCCCGTGCAGAGGTGCTCGCGCGCGGTGAGGCACGCCGCACATGCGCCGCACGAGCCCGCTTGCCAGCCGATGCCGACCACGGTGCCTTCGGCGAGGTTCGCGCGATCACCCGCGCGTGCGACCCTTCCGACGATCTCGTGACCCGGCACGAGCGGACGCGCGACGTCACCCCAGTCGCCGTCGAGGAGGTGCACGTCGCTGTGACAGACCGAGCACGTCATCACGTCGACGTCGACGTCATGCCCGTCGGGCGCCTCCGGAACGTCGAGCGCGAGCGGCTCGAGCAGCTCGCGCGGACCACGCTGGGCGAGCGCGTGAAAGGTCGGTTTTGCCATGGGATCTCGCGTAAACATACATGTAAGACGATGTCGCGGGACGCCCTCGTTTTCGGTGCTACGTTCCGCGCTCCCATGCACATCAAGACCACGCGGAAGAGCGGCGGACGCACCCTCGAGTCGACCTCGCTCACCGAGGAGTTCGTCGCGAAGGAGCTCACGCGCCGTCAGATGGTGCAGTCGGTGATGCTCGCGACGGTCGGCACGTGGCTCGGGGCGTCCGGCCTCGCCGGATGCGGGAGCAGCACCACCACCACGTCGGGAAGCGGCACGCCGGCGCCCGCCGCGACCGGAAGCGGTGAGCCCGGTCCTGGTATGCCCGGCATGCCGGCGGCCACCACGCAGCACCTCGTCGGCATGGGCTACGACCCGACCGACCGCACGAAGGCGCTCCAGGCTGCGCTCGCAGAGACGCTCGGTCTCGGGATGATCAAGCCGGGCGACTCGGTCTACCTGCGCGTGAACAGCAACTCCGGCGACCTGTATCCGTACTCGACGTCGCCCGAGACGCTCCTCGCCGTCGGCGGCATGTTGAAGGACCTCGGCGTCACCGATCTGCGCATCGGCGACCGTTCGTTCTGGGGCGACACCGGCACGGCCGCGAACCTCGTCTCGAACGGCATCACCGGCGCCGCGAAGAAGCTCGGCACCAGCGCGGTCGTCTTCGACGACAGCGTCGACTGGATGACGCTCCCGGCAGCATCGGTGAAGAACTGGAAGGGCACCGTCCGCCTCCCCGTCCCCGTCACGAGCGCCGATCACCACATCATCCTGTCGTGCGTGAAGACGCACTTCATCGCCACCGTCACCATGTCGCTCAAGATCGCGCTCGGCCTCGTCCACGCCGACGACCGCGCGCGTGACGGCAACCTCAAGAACCACGACACGAAGATCCTGTTCGACCAGGTCGCGCAGATCAACAAGGCCTTCACGCCGTCGCTCATCATCGCCGACGGCTACTCCGCAGTGATCTCCGGCGGCCCCACCAAGAACGACAAGCCCCCGGCCGCCCCCTCGACGTGGAAGGGCGGCATCACGGGCGACCCCAAGGTCTTCATCGTGAGCACCGATCGCATCGCCGCCGACGTGGCAGGCATCTCGGTGCTCCAGACCCTCAGCCCGTCCTACGAGCTCGTCACCAAGACGAAGCCCTTCGCGAACCCGGTCATCAAGGCAGCGATCGCCGCGGGCGGCCTGGGGATCTCCGACGCGAGCGCGTACGACCTGTCGGGCCCCACCGTTCCGAAGCTCGCGGACTACCTCGCGAAGGTCATGGGCTGAGCGAGCTCAGCTCCGGCGCTGCGCTCGCCATTCCTGGATCTCGGTCGCCGAGCGCGTGTTGAGCACGTGCTCGGCGGAGAGCCACGCGCGGCGCGCGATGCCGATGCCGTAGCGCACATACGAGAGCTCGCGCACGCCGTGCGCATCGCTGTTGAGGACCACCGGCACGCCCGCATCACGCGCCATGCGCGCCGTGTGCTCGTCGATGTCGAGACGCGACGGCGAGCTGTTCAGCTCGATGGCGACGCCGGTCCGCTTCATCGCGGCGAGGACCGCTTCCATGTCGATGGCGTAGGGCTCGCGCCACCCCAGCTGGCGCCCGGTGGGATGACCGAGGCAGTCCATCTTGCCCGACTCGATGGCCTTCACCACGCGCCTGGTCATGTCCTCGCGGGTCATCTGGAAGTGCTGGTGGACGCTGCCCACCACCCACTCCAGCTCGCCGAGCTCGCCTTCGACATCGAGCGTGCCGTCGACGAGGATGTCCGCCTCGAGGCCGGCGAAGAGGCGAATCGTGCCGCCGAGGCTCTCCTCGACCTCGCGGATCTTCTTCCGCTGCGCGCGGAGGCGATCCTTGCCCATGCCGCGCACGAACGTCAGCGTCTCGGAGTGATCGGTGATGGCCACGTAGGAGCGGCCTGCTGCGCGCGCCGCCTCGGCCATCTGCTCGAGGCTGCTCTTGCCGTCGGTCTCCGTCGTGTGCATGTGGAGGTCGCCGCGGAGATCGGAGAGCTCGACGAGCTTCGGCAGCGTGTTCGCGACGGAGGCCTCGATTTCACCGCGGTTCTCGCGCAGCTCGGGTGCCATCCAGCGGAGGCCGATGGCCTCGTAGACCGACTGCTCGGTATCTCCGGCGATCTTGGTGCCGCTGGCGTCGAAGACGCCGTACTCGCTCACCTTGAGCTTCTTCTTCACCGCGATGGTGCGCATCGCGACGTTGTGATCCTTCGACCCCGTGAAGTACTGCATGGCCGCGCCCCACGCGTCTTGCTGCACGACGCGGAGGTCGGCCTGCATGCCGCCTTCGAGGACCACGCTGCTCTTCGTGTCGCCCTTGCCGAGCACCTCCACCACCTGCGTGGCCGTGGTGAACGCATCCATGATCCCGACCGCGTCCTCGAGCTTCGCGGCAACGAGGATGTCGAGATCGCCGATGGTCTCGGCGCGACGCCGGAGGCTCCCCGCGAACTCGCACGCGAGGACGCCCGGCACGGCCCGGACGCGCTCGACGAGCGCCTCGGCCGCGAGCATGGCCTCCGCCATCGGACGGCGCTTCGGCGCGGCGGCGCGCTTCCGCCACGCATCGATGGCGGCGATGAGCTTCTCTTCGCGCTTCTCTCCGAAGCGCGGGAGATCTCGGAGCTTGCCGGCCTTCGCGGCGGCCTCGAGCTCGTCGACGCTGGTGATCGCGCGCTCCTTCCACACCTGCTGCGCGGTCTTGAGACCGACGCCCGGCAGGTTCATGAGATCGACGAGCCCGGGCGGCAGCTTCTCGCGAAGGTCCTCGGCCTCGGCGATCTTTCCGAGCTCCAGCAGCTCCTTGATGCGCCGCGCGACGCCCTCGCCGACGCCGCGGACGTCCTTCAGCTTTCCGTCGCGCGTGAGGTCGGCGATGTTCTCCGAGAGCCCCTCGATGGCGCGCGCGGCGCCACGGAACGCGCGCACCTTGAACACCGCGACGCCGGACAGCTCCTGGAGATCGGCGAGGTCCTCGAGCGCTCGGGCTACGGCGACGTTGTCCACGGTGCCATCCTAGCGAAGATCGCCGGGATCAGAGCACGCAGCCGATCCGCTTGGCGTCGAGCGCGATCTCGTCGATCCACAGCTCGAACTTCTCGGTCGAGGGTTGGTACTCGTCCCAGCCCATCCAGAGCGTGTCGAACTGCGGAAGGATGTACGGCTTGCCGTTGCCGCCGTTCTTCGCGCTCGTGGTGTGGAGCGACGGGTGCTCGACGGCATCCCAGTAGAAGCGGGTCTCGTTGATGTCGCCCTGGTGCGCCCACTCCACGCAGAGCCATTGCTTCGTGGGGACGGCGAGCGGCGCGTTCATCGGATCCTTGTCGGAGCTCGTCCAGTCGCCGGTGCCGCTTGCGCTCTGGTTGTCGGTGCCGACGCCGAAGAGGTTCTTGCCGTTCGAGAGCTGCCCGCTGAGCCGGATCTCGCCCGGGACCTGCTTGCCGCTGGCTGCTGCGAACGTCCAGTGCGAGTACGTGAACCCCGCGGCGGGCGCCGGCAGCGAATCGAACCAGACGAACATGCGCCCCCAGTACGCGTTGTTCGGGGCCGGGAACGACTTCGTCTCCTTGATGTACGACGGGCCGTTGCCGTTGTTCGTGATGTGGAGCGCCTTCGCGCCACGCGCGTGCTGGACGCCGTCGATCACCGGCTTCACGCCGACCGTCGTCCAGGTGCTTGCGTCGAGGGCGCCGCTCTCGAAGTCCTCGCACAGCGTGACGCCGGCCTGCGCGCAGCGGCTCGCACCGAAGAAGGCCGCCTTGTTCGGCGTGAGATCGCGAACGTTGCCGCCGTCGCCCGCTTCGCTGGCGGCATCGCCAGTCGTGCCGCTGGTGCCGCTGGCGCCGCCGGTGCCGCCGCTCGTCCCGCCGCTCGAGCCGGAGTCTTCCGGCGGCGCCTGACGATCCGGGAGATCGAGGCCGCTCGTCCCGCCGCTGGACGTATCGTTCGAGGAGCCGCCGTTGCATGCGAGCATCGAGAGGATGACGCCGGCGAGACAGAGCTTCGACGCGTGCATGGCGCCAGCGTAGCGCGTCTGGTCCGTCAGACGGACTTGCGGCGGAACGCGGGCGCCTGGGTCGGAGCCGGCGTGCGCGGCCGCGTACCCGCGGCGTCCTTCGTGCGCGCCGCGGTGCGATCCGCCGCGGCGGTCGCGCCGGCCGGTCCGCCCTCGTTCTCTTCCGCCGCCTCGGCTTCAGCGTCGGCCTTTGCTTTCGCGGCAGCCTCGGCAGCCGCCGCGGTGGCGGCGAGCTCCGCGGACTTCGCGGCGTCGTCCTTCGGCAGGTGGCACTTCTTGTACTTCTGCCCGGAGCCGCAGTGGCACGGGTCGTTTCTTCCGATCTTGCTCATGCGGCAGCCACTCTACCGCCGCCCGAACCGCCAGATCGATGCCTTGCAACGGCCGCCGCGGCAGAGCTTCGCAAGCGCGCGGAATGTGGTCGGCGCACCGGGCGAAGAAGCGGGCGCGACTGTGGCGTTTGTGCGCTAAGTGCTTGATTCTTTACGCAGCGCGTTGCGAAAATACTTTCGCAGTGCGGCGTGCGCTTCGCACCTGGGCCGCTAGATTTCTTAATGAAGTGACCGTCTCCCCCCTCGCCCTTCTCTCCTCGTTTCCCGCGCGCACCACCCTCACGCGCCGGGACCGCATCGTCCTCCGCGCAGTCGCCGAAGCGATGTTCTCGCAAGACGGCGAGGTCGACGCCAGCCGCCTCGATGCTCACGTCGACGCGGTCGACGCGTTCATCAGCCATGCGAGCAAGCCCGTTCGTTTCGGTCTTCGGATCGCGCTCTTCGTGGTGCGCATCGCGCCGGTGCTCTTCTTCTTCCGGATGCGCATGCTCGAGAGCCTCGCCGTCGACGAGCGCGTGAGCGTGCTCGTGCGGCTGGAGCGCTCTCGCTTCGCCGAGCTGTCGCTCGCGTTCGTCGGCTGGCGCGCCGTGATGACGATGGTCTTCTACGAGCAGCCCGCCGAGCTGGCCTCGCTTGGCTACGCGAGCGACGAGCGCAAGGTCTACAAGCGACGCCTCGCGCTCGTGGCGCCCGCGTTGCCCGTGCCGGAGGAGTCGGGCGTGCGCTTGCGTGGCGATCACGACGAAGACGAGCACGAGCACGAGCACGAGCACGAGCAGAACGAGAACGAGAACGAGAACGAGAGCGAGGTGGCATGACCATCCTCCGCGGGCGCGAGCTCGGAGCCCCGTTGTCCACGAGCGTCGACGTCGTCGTCATCGGGTCCGGCGCCGGCGGCGCGGTGGTGGCGCGGGAGCTGGCACGTGCGGGACGCAGCGTCATCGTCCTCGAGGAAGGCGGCTATCACCCGCCCAAGGAATACGCGTCGTTCTCGCCATCACGTGCGTTCGGGACGCTTGCGCGCGAGGCCGGGCTCGGTCTCGCCGTGGGCCTCGGCGACACGCCGATCATGAGCGTGCTCGCAGGGAAATGCGTGGGCGGATCGAGCGTGCTCACCGGCGGCGTGTGTTTCCGCATCCCCGACGAGGTGCTCCACGACTGGTCGACGCGCCTCGGCCTGGGCGCGATGACACCCGACGAGCTCGCGCCGTTCTTCGCCGAGATCGAGCGCGACATGTCGGTCGAGACGGTGCCCGAGTCGATGCGCTCGCGCTCCACCGAGCTCTTCGTGGAAGGCGCGGCGCGCCTCGGCGTGCCGATGAAGAGCCTGCGCCGCAACACGTCGGGCTGCAAGGGCGCGTCCCGCTGCAACTTCGGGTGCCCGAACGGCGCGAAGATGAGCGTCGACATCTCGATGCTCCCCGACGCGCGAGCACACGGCGCCACCATCATCTCGGATGCGCTCGTGGAGAAGGTGATCATCGAGGGCGGCACCGCGCGCGGCGTACGAGGCCGCTTCATGGATGCGCGCACTGGCGAGCCCGGCGTCGCGTTCGATGTGCGCGCACGGGTCGTCGTCATCGCCTGCGGGTCGCTCCACACCCCGATCCTCCTGCGTAACAGCGGCCTCGGCACGTCGCACGTCGGGCGCCACCTCACGCTGCATCCGGCCTTCCGCGTGGGCGCGCTCTTCGACGATCGCGTCGAAGGCTGGGACGGCGCAATGCAGAGCGTCTACTCCGATCACTTCGCGGACGAGGGCCTCACGCTGGTCGGCGTCTACACCGCGCCGAGCATCCTCGCGGCGGCGTTCCCGGGCGTTGGTCGCGAGCATCGACGGGTCGTCAAGTCGATGCCGAACCTCGCCTTCTTCGGGGCCATGATCCACGACGACGGTAACGGGCGCGTCATGCGGTGGGTCGGGCGAGAGCCACTCGTCACGTACCGCATGAGCGCGCAGGATCGCCATCGGCTGTGGCGCGGCGTCGGCATCCTCGGCGAGCTCGCATTCGCAGCGGGCGCGCGCGAGGTGATGCTCCCCATCTTCGGCGCCGACGCCATCAAGTCGCTGGCGCAGCTCCGCGCGCTCGTCGCACATCCGCCCTCGACGAAGAAGGTGGAGTGCATGTCGTTCCATCCGCTCGGCTCGGCGAGAATGAGCGCCGACCCGGCCGACGGAGTCGTCCAGCCGACCGGCGAGACGTGGTCGACCCGGAACCTCTTCGTGGCGGACGGCAGCGTGCTCCCGACGAGCATCGGCGTGAACTCGCAGCTCCCGGTGATGGCGATTGCGCTGCGCATCGCGCGCGGGATTGCCGCGGATCTCGAACAGCATGGCCGGGTGGCAGCGGCCTGAGAGCGTGCAGCGCGTTGCCCGGGTGTGCCGAACGTTGCACACCCGGATACGACACCGCGGTGAAGCGCCACGAAATTGGCCGCGTTGGCGAACGAGGGCGCTCTGGAACGACGGCTGCAACCCGCGGCAGGCATGACCATCCGTCGCTTCGCTTGTCGCTTCGCTTGTCGCTTCACCCACCTCTCCGTGCTGTCGATGGCGCTCGTCACCTCGACGACCATCGCCCATGCCGACTCCGATCCCGTGCTGCCTCCGCCTCCCACTCCCGCTCTGCCCGCCGCCGTCCCGCTTCCGCCCGCGCCGCTCGTCGATCGCGCAGCAGCAGCGCCGCCCGCCGCGACGTCACCCGACGACGAGACGCTGCTCCACGGCTTTCGCCTCGGCTACGGCTACGTCATGAACTACGACAAGCCGGCGATCGCGTTCGACGGCAAGAGCCTGCAGGCGGTGGCCGGTCTCCGTTCTCCGCACCACTTCCTGCTCGGCTACGAGGCGGTCTATCGCGTCGTCGGGCACTCCTGGCTCAACGTGCTCCTGCTCGGCAACGCCATCGTGGCCGGCCTCGAGCAGAGCAAGTTCCTGCCTTCGGCGAACCTGCTCATCGGCTTCGAGCTGAAGAACACGTTCCAGGTCGGGGTGGGCGCGAACCTGTCGCCATTGAAGGGCAGCGAAGCGCACACCATCATCGCCGCGGGCTGGACGCCGCGCGTCGGCACCATCTACACGCCGGTGCACTTCTTCTTCATCCCGGACGTCGACGGCGTGCACCGCATGGGCGTCACCACCGGCGTGACGTTCTGAGCGCTCGTTCGGCCCGCCATGGACTCTTGGTCATCCATTGGGGTTCTCGGTACCGGGCAGTGTACCTTCGGACATCATGGCTCATGCGCGCAGCAAGAAGTCGTATCTCCTCGATCCGCGCTTCCAGCTCAAATGGACCGGCTACCTGGTGGTGGTGGTGGTCCTGGTGATGGCGGGGCTCGGGGTGGTGATCGCGCGCGTCGCCGGGCGGGCTTCCGACACCGCCCACCTCGCGGTCCTCCAGGCAGAGAAGGCCTTCGAGGAGTCGCGGACCAACTCGATCCTCGCCATGCGCAGCGTACAGGTGAACGGCGACGACCCGACGCTGGCCAAGGTGATGGAGGACTCCCTCGCCGAGCTCGACGCGCAGTCCGCGAAGAACCTGGCGGACGTGCGGAGCCGGCAAGAGGACATCGTTCGTGACCGGCGCCACCTCCAGCTCCTCCTCGGCGCGACGGGGCTCGCGCTGGTCGTGCTCCTCGGCGTGATGGGTGTAGTCATCACGCATCGCATCGTCGGCCCCGTCCACAAGATGAAGAAGCTGCTGCGACGGGTGAGCACGGGACGTCTCGCCATCGAGGAGCGACTCCGTCGCGGTGACGAGCTCGAGGATCTCTTCGATACCTTCCTCCAGATGACCTACTCGCTGCGCGCCATGCAGGCAGCGCGGCTGAAGACGCTCGACGCCACGCTCCGGCGCGCCGAGATGACAGGCGCGGCCGACGACGTGCTCGCAGGCCTCCGCGCGTTGCGCGCGCAGATGGTGCTCGGCCTCGAGCCGCGGCGCTCCTCGGTCATTCCCCCCGCGATGGTGTGACCATGCGCCAGATCATCGCCAAGGCCGTCGAAGAGCTGTGCATGGCGTTCCAGCGCCACGGTTACAACCCCACGCCCATCATCGACATCGGTGTGCTGGTGGCGAGCGCCGACGGCAAGGTCGACGAGCGCGAGCGCGAGATGCTGCTCGACATCTTCCAGGCGCTCCTCGACACGGAGCTCACGGCCGAAGTCGTCGATCATCTCGTGACCGCGAGCCTCGAGGTCATCGAGGCGGCAGGCGCCGAATCGCGGGCGCGGCTCGTCGCAGAGATCTTGAAGGACTGCGACGCCGTCGAGCCCGGCGTGCGCGTCGCGCTCGCGCTGTCGTTCGCGAGCCAGGGCATGACGAAGGCCGAGCGCACCGTGGTCGAGCGCATCGCCCATGCCGCCGGCGTCACGCCCGCGCGCCTCGCCGCGCTCACCGCCGAGGTCGAGAAGCACGCCGACGCCGATCCGGTCAGCGTCAGGCAGTCGATCGCTCCGTCCAGGTCGCCGGACGCCTGAGCCGCGCGCCCACGCGCACGCCGCACGCGCACGCTCACGCCGCGAGCATGCCGTTCCAGAGGCCGCGCAGCTCGGACGCGAGGTGCCGGCGCTGCTCGCGCGACGGGAGGCCAGCGATGCTCGCGACGCCTGCGCCGCTCTCTCCCGCGCCATCGCCGCCCGCGGCGACGTCGTCGAGTGCCGTCGTCCACGCGGCGCTCATGCGGGCCGACGCATCGGCATCGAGCTGCGTCAGGGACCAGCGCGCAATCGCCCACGAGAGCGCTGCGTGTCGCGTCTCGTCGAGCGCGATCCCATCGAGCGTCGCAGCGAGCGCCGGGTCCTCGACGTGCGACGCTTGCCACGTCGCGAGCAGCGCGCCGAACGTCTCGCGCGCGCAACCTTCGGCCGCGTTCTCCAGCGCGATGGTCTCGAGCGATCGCGGCGCGACCTCGGACACGCGCGGCCGCTGGTAGCGCCCGCCATGGCGGCGCGCGAGACGCGCCATCGCACGCGTGTGCCTGACCTCGTCCTGCTCCGCGGCGCGCGCTGCGTCGAGCAGCTCCTGCGGTGCGCCGTGGAGTGCGAGCTCGTCGCGGAGGCGCCGGAACGCCGTCACCGATGCTGCCTCGAGCCGCGCGGCGCTCGCGAAATAGGCGCCGAGCGCGGAGCGGGCGCTGACTATCGCCCTTTCGAGACCAGCGGGAACGCGGCCGGCGCTGCCGGGACACGTCGCGCAATCGATGAGCACGGCGCCGGTCGAGTCGGGGACCACCACACCGGTCGGCACGGCGGCATCGACGCCTCCGTCGCCGGCATCCGCGGCGCTCGCGGCATCGCGTCCGCCGTCGAGTGTGGTGCTGCAGTAGCCGTCCGCGGCGCGGCAGCTGTAGTGGATGTCCGAGCACAGCGCCGCGCAGTCGTTGAGCGCGAAGTAGCAGTCGCCGCGCACCGTGAGGTCCGGCGGCAGCCCGCACGGATAGCGGAGGTAGTCGCCGCACGAATCCGCGGGCATCGGCGAATACGGCGTCGGCTGACACGTGTCGGGCAGGCCGCCTTCGGTGCCCCCCTCGAGCGCGCCGCCCTCGGCGGAGGCGCCGGCTTCGGTCACGCTCGCGTCCGGATTGGCGGCGACGGCATCGGCGCCTTTCGTGCTGCATCCGATCCCGGCGAGCGCCACCAGCAGCGCGCGCTGGAAGACCACCCCGAGGCGTCGCTCCTCGATCGCGATCATCTTCATCAGAGCGACCCGAGGAACGCGAGGAGCGTCGCTCGATCGGCAGCGCTCATGGCCTGGAACGTCGCGACCGAGGCGGCGGCCTCCGAGCCGGGTCCGTCGTGCATGAGGATCGCCGCTTCGAGCGACGTGGCGCGGCTGTCGTGCAGGTATGTCTTCACGAAACGGAGGCCGATGAGCGCCGGGGTCCGCCAGTCGCGCGACGTCGCTTCGCCGTCGACGATGCCGTCAGCGAGGTCGGTGCCCATGTCGTGGAGGAGGAGATCGCTGTAGATCGGCGCGTCGATCCCGGCGAGCGATGCGATGGGATAGTCGGGCCGCGTCTTCATCGACGGCACGTGGCACGCGCTGCACTTTGCCTGCTCGAAGAGCGCCGGCCCGCCCGCCACCGGCGTGCGCCGCGGGATGGCGGTGAGGCGCACGTACATCGCGCGGAGGTTGACGCTGTCGATGCCGACGTCGACGCCAGGCTTCGAATCATCGGTGAGCCCGTCGGGGTTCAGTACCTCGGTGGGGCGGAGCGGGCTCGTGATGCCCATGTCGCCCTGGAGCGCGTCGGCGGCGAAGTCGTCGAGCGTCGCGATGCGCGCCTTGAGGCCGAAGCGGCCGATCACGATGTCGCCCTTCTTGTGAGCGTGGAAGCGCGTGTCGGGGTTCGCTTCGGACGCGTAGACGACGTGATTGATGCGCCCGCGGATACCGTCGGCGCGCTGCGCCTGCTCGCTCGCAACGCGCTCGATCTCGGAGTCGAGGACCGCCTCGACGTAGCCGCGACCGATGATCGGCGGACCGACACGCGACGAGAGCTTCAGATGGATGCTGGCGTCGGTAGGCGGGAGCACGGCCGACTTGCCGCCGCCCGCGAGCAGCGGGTGCACGGTATGTCCATAGGGGAGCGCAGACTGATCGACGGCAGGCGTGATGCCGTCGGCCTGAACGACCACCATCTTCTCGACGGCGCCGGGACCGCGGACGCCGGCCGTGTGACAGCTGCCACACGAGTTCCGCGTGTAGAGCGGACCGAGCCCATCCGCATCGCGCAGCGGCAGCTCGAAGAGCGCGTCGCCGGAGTGGAACTGCGTGCGCTCGAGATCGCTGGCGGTGTCGAGCGGGACGTCGAAGGGATCGCCGGTGGTCGCCGCGGAGCCAGGCGCTTCGGCGGGCGTCGCCGGCTTCGCGGACGGTTCGCCCGACGACGAGGTCGACGCTTCGGCCGAGGAGCAGGCGGGTAGTGCCGCCGCGCAGGCGGCCACGGCGATGACCGCCGCGCCCAGGACCCAGGTTCCGGTTGCCACGTCATGTCCGTACCGTCGCGCCGAGCACTGCGCAAGGCCGCGATCGGAATGAGCGTTTTGCCGCCGGGGACAGCCCGGATCCGTCGGCGATTCCACCGCTTCGGATCCAGATCACCCCCGCCGCGATCCGCGATTTGCACGGAAATACCGGCGTTCCAGGAGAGAACAGTGTGGCGGCAAAATTGCAGCGTGTACGGTCATGCCTGCATCCTCGACCCTCCTGGGCATCGCACGCTGGACGGCCTTCCTCGTCGGCGTGCTCGCGGCGACGGCGTGCGGCGGAGGCCTCTAGCGCATGGCCTCGCGCGATGATCCTGCGGCCGAGCGGTCACCATCGCGCCGGGTCGGCTCCACGGCATGACGCCCGACATGTTCTATATCGAAGGCGTCGCCGCGGGCGACTGAGCTCAGCGGACCGACGTACGGTCAGCCGGCGCTCCGGACTCGCCTCTCGACGCGAACCTCTTCGTTGAGCAGCGCGCACGCACGAAGCTGATAGGTCGGCGGGTGGGCGTGCTTGCCGAGCCGGCCGGCAGCGAGCTGGCAGGCCGCGACGTCGCCGCGCAGCAGCGCCCCATCCATCTCGCGGAACGCCGGACCATCGGTCTCCATCTCTGCCACCAGGTCCGCGTCGTTCGACGGCACGTCGGGGAACTTGAGCTGCTCGAAGTGAGCGAGCGCCCACAGCTCCTTGACGCGTTCCCTCTCGAACGGTGCCGCCGCGGTCTCGAGGTGTGCGTTCGCCAGGATGGCGCGCCGCGCGTCGGGATCGATCTCGGCGCGATGCGCGTCGAGCACGTCGATGACGGCGTCGATGACGCCCGCTGCGCGCACCGTGCCCATGAGGGAGCCGAAGCGGTCGGCATGCTGCGCGTCGCTCACGGCGACGTGCAGCGCATCGATGGCGGCGCGCGTATCGCCACGTGACAATGCGGCCCTCGCTTCGGCAAGCTTCGCATCCGCGAGATGGACCGTGACGGGCGCGTGGGGACCGAACTCGTCGTAACGACACACATCGACGTTCGCGTGGCCGGGCTGCGCGCGGTAGGCACGACAGTCGGCGGTGGCGCGGGCCTGCGCGGCCGCGTACTTCGCCTTCGTTTGCGAGCGCCATCCGCTC
>JAYTZB010000168.1:0-2770 GCA_043742085.1 Polyangiaceae bacterium | reverse complement strand
GTGCGGCCGCCTCTACGGACCGCCCGGGAGCGCGCGCCGGCGCATGAGGAACGGCGCGTGGACCTGGTCGTCCTTGTAGTTCGAGCAGAGCGTGTACATCGCGATGTTCACCGCGAGCCGGATGGCGCGCTCGCGCTGGACGTCGCCGCCGGGCACCACCGGGTTCTCCCACGCACCCGTCGCGCCGCGCGCGAGCGCGCCGCCGATGTCGTGCGAAGAGAAGAGCACCTGCACCTGACCGCCGCGCACGATGGCCTCGAGGGTCTTCGGTCCCGCGACCCGGCCCTCGGCGCGGCGCAGCAGGTAGAACGTCTTGAACACGACGTGATCGGGACCGAGCGCGATCGGGCTCGTGTCGGGGAGCACGCGCGCGATCTGCTCGCGCGCGCTTCGCCCGAAGGCGCTGGGAGCGCCCTCGTCGGAGACGCCGGCGTCGTCGACGAGCAGGATGCCGCCGAGGGCGAAGAACTTCCGGAGGCCCGAGATCTCCTGGGGCGTGAAGGGCGTGAGGCCGTTCTCTCCGCTGAGGAACAGGAACGGCGCATCGACGACCGACGGATCGTCGGCACGCACCTGCGTCGGTTTGAGGCGACCCGGCGCGCTCGTTCGCTGCACGAGCTCCCACGACCAACGTGCGGGCGCGCTCACTCGCGCGGCTCCGTTGACGCCGCCGACGAGGAGCACGCGCGGATCGAACGCGCCGACATCGCCAAACGCGTGCGCAGGCCGCGGCAGCGCAAGGATGAGCACCGCGATCGCCGTTGCGACGAGCGAGGACACGACGAGCACCGACCAGGACCGCTTCATGACAGCCCCGAGACTCTACTCCGGCGTCGCGTCGGGACCTCGCAAATTACGGCCGGGAAGCGCGGTACGCCTGCGGAGGACCATCCCGAGCAGGACCGCGGCACCGATGCCGTACGTGAGCGTGGTCGCGGGGCTCGCCTCGATCCCGTAGACGCCGCCCGACCAGATCCCCGGCGGCATCGTCACGTCGACGAAGCGCGCCGACGTCGCGCCGCCGCTGACCACGAGGCCGAGCACCGCGCTCAGCGCGAAGTTCCACGCGATGTGGAAGCCGGTGCCGGCGGCGAGGGACGGCGCGTGGCCATCACGCGTGGGGAGAAGGTAGAGCGCCTCGAGCACGAGCGCGGCGATCACCGTGTTGGCCACCGAGTAGGCCGAGGCCCCGTGATTTCCGGCGTGCGCGAGCCCGAAGAGGATCGCGGGGACCGCGATGGCGATCTCACGACGGAACGCCAGCGCGAGCACGCCGACGAGGCCGGCGCGAAATGCCACCTCCTCGAACGTCGCGCCCAGCGAGGTGCCGAGGAGCTCCAGTGCGAAGCTCGACGCGAGCGGCCAGTGCGCCCGCGGCGCGAGCGCGACGTGGAAGCCACCCGCGAGCGCGGCGACGCCGAGGGTCGCGATGATCGCGAGCACGCCCAGCGCGGCACCGGCGGCGAAGCGCTTGGCGTCGCGGCGGTCGAGCGCGAGGCCGATGGTCGTCGCGTCGAGCCGCGCGCGACGAACGATCGCCGCGAGGAGCACGACCTCGATCACGATCGACGTCGCGGTGCGCGCGAGCCCGGCCGCCGCGCCGTGTACCGCGCGGGAGGCGAGCGTGCTGCCGATGATGGCAGCGGTCACCGCGAGGAGCCCGGCGATCACGACCACCACGACGCGACGCGGCGATTCCTGGGCTCCCGTCATCGTGTGCTCACCCGTCACGGCAACGATCAGTCGAAGTCGTCGACGCGCCAGACGCCGCCGTCGCGCTTGAGCTTCACGGTGTGCCCGCCGGGGACGGTCACCACCGCGCCGTCGCCGTTGACCTGGACGTGCAACGTCTCGGGGCGTTCTAGGCCCGAGACGAGCGAGCGCAGATCCTGCTCGATGGCGGCGCGCGTCGCAGGCGTGAGCACGCGCATGAGGCCCGCATAGCTTCGGCGCGCGAGGACGCGGCGCAGCTGGTCGAGCGCCTGCTCCGGCGTCCGCGAGCCGCCGGGAAGCGCGCCCGATGACGTGATCCAGAAGCGACCGTCGCGGAGCTCGAGCTGCGCCTCCTCGCCGTCCTCGTAGCGGAGACGCGCGGTCGCCTCGACGCGCGCATCACGTGCGGTGACGAGCTTCGCCTGCTCGGAGAGCTCGGCGCGCTGCTCGCCGACGAGGCGTCGCACGTCGTCGCGTGAGCGCG
Source organism: Polyangiaceae bacterium (assembly GCA_043742085.1). Taxonomy (GTDB): domain Bacteria; phylum Myxococcota_A; class Polyangia; order Polyangiales; family Polyangiaceae; genus Labilithrix. Next base: position 573 of record JAYTZB010000168.1, on the reverse strand, counting down.
ACCTCTGCGCCGACGTGGTCATCATCGCGTAGATGGCGTCGGCGTCGCCCTTGGCGGCCGCGGCCGCATAATCATCGGCGGCAGACCTCGGATCCGGGACCGCGTGACCCGTGCATGCTGCGAGCACGCAGGTCATGGCAGCCACGGCAGGCCTCACGAGAGTGTAGGCGCGAGAAACGGCTGCCGCGGCGGGGCGCATGAGCCCGCGCAGCCTACACCAATTCATTTCACCGGTGGGCGCGAGGCTGGAGCGGCGGCCAGCTCCGCGTGCCACGACGGCCGCATACCGTTGCCGGCGATGGTCACCTCGAGATCGAAGACGTCCCGCAGGAGCTCCGACTTGGCGCGCACCGTCCACTCCTCGAGCTCGCGATCCTCCTCGCCGTCGATGTGGAGCGTGAGCCTTCGCTTCGCGGTGTCGACCTCGGCCTTCACGCCCTTCACCTTGCCGAGGTGCTCGCGATCGAGCGCGTCGGCGATGCGGAGGATCGCGGAGAGGGCGCGCACCTTGGCGCGCGCATCCTTGTCGAGATCACGGAAGTTCGGGTGCGCGGCGTCGGGCGGACCCTTCCG
>JAYTZB010000167.1:0-8181 GCA_043742085.1 Polyangiaceae bacterium | reverse complement strand
CGCACCTTCAGCGGCTTGCCCGGCTGATCGCCCTCCACGTCGAAGACGCCATCGTCGTCCATCGCGACGAGGCGCACCTTCTCTTCGCGCGTCATCGCTTGATAACCGGACGCCTCGACCAGGCGCTCCCAGTCCTTGTGCTTCGCGCCCCAGCCTTCGGCGATCGTGATTTTCTCGTGCCCGCGTGCCTTGAGGCAGCGAACGATACCGCGCACGAACTCGGGATCCGTGATGCGCCCGCGTAAGCCGTCGTCGCCGCCGCTCTTCGCGGGGTCCTTGAACCACTCGAAGCCGCCGAGGTTCGGCTTGATGAGGATGGGCGTGTCCTTGGGCCTCTGCGGAACCACCTGGTTGCACAGGCGCTCGCCGAGCTCGCGCGCGGAGCCGCCGAGGAGCATCGTGACCGCGGAGTGATCGGCCGCGAGCCGAGCACGGTTGCGCGCGCGCAGGGCATTGCCGTCGACCGCGCCGGACGCGACCACGGCGGGGCCAGCATCCCAGCTCGCCGACGCGTTCGACATCACGTCGGTGGCGGACGGAACGACGGCGGCCGCGCTCGTCGCGGGAGCGGGTAGGGCGGCATCGGCGGCGGATGCCGAGGGGACGGGCGGCGTGGGCGGCGCGTCTTTCCGCGGACAGGCCGGCAGGCTCACACCGACAGCGAGGAGAGCGCCGGTCACGAGCAGCGCGCGACGGATGGTCATGACGAGGGATGTTATGCTGGGACCGTGGGGACGCCGGAAAACCGCTTCGGCGAGGTGCTCGCCTCGAAGTACCGCCTCGAAGACCTCCTCGGTAGCGGAGGCATGGGGCACGTCTATCGCGCCGTGAACGAGCACAACGGTGGGCTCGTCGCCATCAAGGTGCTGCGCCACGAGCACGCCGAGAACGCTCAGGTCGTCGATCGCTTCCTGCGTGAAGCGCGCGCCGCGAACCTCGTGAAGCATCCGAACGTCGTGCAGGTCCTCGACGTGGGCAAGGAGGCCGACGGCACACCGTTCCTCGTGCAGGAGCTGCTGGTCGGCGAGGACCTCGCGCACCTCGCCGCGCGGCGTGGCGGCAAGCTGCCCGTCGAAGAGGTGTGCGATCTCCTCTTGCCGGTGATCGACGCGGTGGCCGAAGCGCACGCGCGCGGCGTCGTCCATCGCGACATCAAGCCGGAGAACGTCTACCTCGCGAACGGTCCACGCGGTCCCATTCCCAAGCTGCTCGACTTCGGGATCTCCAAGGTACGCGCCCCCGATCTCCAGGCGACCGAGGTGGGCATGCTGATGGGCACGCCCGCGTACATGGCGCCGGAGCAAGTGCAGGGTGCACGCGACGCCGACGCCCGCAGTGACGTGTGGGGCCTGGGCGTCATGATGTTCGAGCTCATCGCCGGCCGCATGCCCTTCGATGCGCAGGATCTCGCGACGCTGTTCATCGCGGTTGCGACCAAGGATGCACCTACGCTCCTCGAGGTGAAGGCCGAGGTCCCGCCCGCGATCTCGCGCGTCGTCGAGCGCTGCCTGCGCCGGCGGCCCGACGAACGCTATCCGAGCGCCGCCGAGCTCGGTCGCGATCTGCGTCACGCGATGGAAGGCAGCGAGCTCGAGCCGACCGGAAGGCGCTCGATCTCGCCGCAGGCGCTCGCCTTCGCAGCCGCAGCCGCTCCCGTCGTGCCCGACCTGATCGTGCCGCGCGCTCCTCGGGCGATGACCGAGCTCCCGTCGCTCCCGACGCCCGTCGATCCCAGGGGCGTGACGGCGTTCGTCACCTCGGCTCCGCCACGGGCGAGCCGGCTCGCGCCCGATGCGGCGCTGAGCGGCGTCGGCCTCGCGCCTGGCCCGTCGACCATGACGCCCGCCGGCACGCATCAGGGCTGGGGCGTGCGTCCCGCACGGGAGGTCGCGGACCTGACGCCCGTGGTCGGCATGGCCGTGGTCGGCCTCGTGGCGATCCTCGGTGCCGGGCTCCTCATGCAGCTCGCTCACCGTCCCGAGGGATGGCCGGTTGCACACTTCGCGTTCGCGCCTTCGCCGGGCGTGGCCGTCGGAGCACACGCCGCGATGGGTCTCGTGCTCGTCGCCCTCGGCCTGACGTACGGCTGGCGCGGCGTCCGTCACTGGCGCGGCGAGCTCGCGGGCGGCCCGCCGAGCGCCATCTTCAACGCCGTGATCGCGGCCGGCGCGTTCTTCGCGGCGATCGAGATCGTGTCCGCCGTCTACTGATTCGCGCGATCCACGATAGGCCGAGATTGGCGCTTAGCGAAGCGTGCAGTGCGCAAACAACTTCGCGCGATTGCCAGAGTGCGTATCCGATTACGCGATTATCCGACTGCCCTGTTGCCGGCTGGAACCCGTGCAAAAAGCAACGTGGCGAACGCTTTGCACGTGTTGCAAAGTTCTTGGAGTGGGTAGTTCATTCGTGACATCTTCGCGAGTGGAGGAATCCCCGAATGCGCAAGATCTTGGCAATTGCTGGAGTCGCACTCACGAGCGTGCTGTTCACCGGTAGCGCGTTCGCGCAGAACGCACCGCCGCCGTCCCCGAACGCAGCACCCGGAGCACCGACGGACGCGAAGACGAACGAGGACGACAAGAAGATCGGCATCGGCGTCGAAGCGCAGTTCCTGCTGCCGCTCGGTGACCTTAGCGATTTCACCGGGCCGCTCGTCGGCCCCCTCGTGCGCTTTGGCTACCGCGTCACGCCGCCGCTCGAGCTGACCGCGAGGACCGGCTACCTGTTCGGCCTCAGCAAGGACACGGGCGGCCTCAAGACGAGCCTCAGCATCATTCCCATCTGGGCCGGCGCTCGCTACTTCTTCATGGATCCGTACGCGGGCCTGTATGGCGCGGCGGAGCTCGCGCTGAACCTGGGGTCGTCGAAGGTCGAGCTCCTTGGTCAGTCGCAGTCGACGGGCGCGACCCGCATCGGCTTCAACATCGGTGCGGGCTACGTGATCAGCAAGGATCTGCCGATCGACATCCGCGCGCAATTCTCGATGATCAACCTCCTGCTCAAGGACGACGTCGCCGGGCAGAGCGAGAAGACGCAGTTCGCGCTCGGCCTCAGCGCCGGCTACACCTTCCAGTTCTGATCTTCGGATCTGCGAAGCGATCGCGGGCCGCGAGGGACTTCCCTCGTGGCCCGTTGGTCATTTGAGCCCCGCGATTGGCAGAGGGCCATGGCATGCTGCGCGGCCGAGGATGCCGATGCGCAAGACCGTGGTCGTGGCTTTCGTGATCGTGGCGAGCGCGCTCGTCCCCGCGCGCGGGTTCGCGCAAGAGCCGCTCCCCTCGCTGCCGCCGCTCCCGGTGACGCCGCTCCCGGACGCCCCTCCCGCCCCGCCGCCGCCGCCCGACCTCCCTCCGCCTCCCGCACCCGCTCCCGCGCCCGCACCCGCTCCCGCACCCGCGCCCGCGCCCGCTCCGGACGAGTCCCCGCGTCGCTTCGGCCTCGGCGCCGACGCTCTCCTCATGCTGCCGGTCGGCCGCTTCTCCAACTACACCGGCGTCCAGCTCGGCCCGCTGCTTCGCATCGGCTACCGCGTGCTCCCGCGCCTCGAAGCGACGATCCGCAGCGGCTACCTGTTCGGCTTCAACACGCGCAACGGCGCCGGCATCTCGCTCAGCGTGAGCAACATCCCGATCTGGATCGGCGCTCGCTACTTCTTCACGGAGCCGTCGGCGGGCCTCTACGGCGCCGCGGAGATCGGCGCGAATCTCATGCAGTCGCACTTCGACGCCAACGGCGGCCCGTTCGTGCCGTCGGGATCGGCGGCGCTCACGCGCGGCGGCTTCAACCTCGGCGCGGGCTACGTGATCAGCAAGGACCTGCCGATCGACCTGCGACTCCAGCTCTCGTACCTGAACCTCGTCGCCGCAGACCCGGTCGATGGGTCGCTGATCACCATCGGCCTGAGCGCAGGAACCACGTTCCAGCTCTGATCCAGCACGGCTCAGCTCGATGCTCGAGCCGAGCTAATGCGGACGCCACCGTTCGGGTCTAAGCTTCCATCGTGCGCTTTCGAAGGCTGCTGGCACTGACCTCGCTCGGGCTTGCAGGTCTCGTCGTTTCGCCTCCCGCGGGCGCTCAGGACTTCGACCCGCGCGGTCGCAAGAAGCCGGGCGCGGGTCGACCGGCACCACCGGGTGGCCGTCCCGCGCAACCCGGAGGGCGACCCGGCCAGCCGCCGGGAGGGCGACCCGCGACCACCGTTCCGGGCAACCCCGACGCGGGTCAGTCGCAGACCGTCCTCATCGATCGCTACACGAAGATCGTCCTCGCGCAGCCGGGATCCCCGTTCCCGCTCCAGAGGCTCGCGCAGCTCTATCGCGACAAGGACGGAAAGCTCGAAGGCCTGGTGAAGGACTTCGAGACGCGCGCGGCCGCCTCCGGCAACGAGCAGTACGCAGCGACGGTGGCGCTCGCAGGCGTCTACAAGATCGACGGCCGCCCCGACGACTCCATCCGCACGTACGAGAAGGCCATCGGGCTCAAGGGCAACGACCCCGTCGCGATCCTGTCGCTGGCTCGCCTCCTCCAGGACCGCGGAGACGCCTCGGCGCGCAAGCGCTACGAAGATGCGCTGGCGCTCCAGACCGCGCCCGTCGATCGTGAGCAGACGCTGCGCACGCTGATGACGCTGGCGCTCGACGGGCACGACTTCACCGCCGCAAAGTCGTTCCACCAGCAGCTCGTGAAGGCGCAGCCGACGAGCCTCGCGGTGCGCGCGGAGCTCGCGCGCGAGCTGTTCCAGCGCGCGGAATACGAGAAATCCGAGGTCGAGTTCAAGGACGTGATCGGCGCCGCGCAGGGCGACAACCGCGCGCTCGCGCCCGCGCTGAAGGACCTCGGCAAGGCGCAGGCGAAGGGTCACAAGAACCAGGAAGCCCTCGCCACCTTGAAGAGGGCGCTTCAAGCAGCCGGCCAGGAAGCGGCGGTGCGGGCCGAGGTCTACGAGACCATCACCGAGATCTATCGCGCGGATCAGCAGCTCCCCATCCTCATCAAGCAGATCGAGGACGAGCACCCGAACGACTTCCAGCGCCTCGCGCTCCTCGGCGCGCTCTACGAGGAGACCGGCGACTCGTCGCGCGCGCTCGAGACCTACAAGAAGGCGCTCGCCGTCAACCCGAAGCAGATCGATCTGCGGCTCAAGATGATCCGCGTCCTGCAATCGCAGGGCGAGCTCGACAAGGCCATCGCCGAGTACGAGGCGCTCATCCGCGCCGCGCCGAACAATCCGCAGTTCGTGTTCGAGCAGTGCGAGGCGCTCATGCAGCGCGGCGATCGCGCGCGTGCGTTGAAGCTCCTCACCGAGCTCGAGGCCCGCGGCCAGAGCGACGAGGAGGTGCTGTCGCGCCTCGCCGACTTCTACGGCCGCATCGGCGAGAGCGATCGCTCGCTCAAGGTGCTCACGCGCCTCTCCCAGGTCGGCGCGAACGATCCCGGTCACCTCACCGATCTCGGCGACCGCTATTTCCAGGACGGAAATCAGGCCCTCGCCATCCAGACGTGGAAGCGCATCCTGACCACCGTGACGCCGCGGGCGCGGGCCCTCGCCGCGCTCGGCGAGGTGTATCTCGAGCACGACATGACGCCCGACGCGCTCGCTTCCTTCAAGGAGGCCGTGCAGCTCGAGCCGCAGAACCTCGGTTACAAGAAGCAGCTCGCGAGCGCGCTCGAACGCGCGCGCAGCTATCGCGAGTCGCGCGTCATCTGGCAGGAGCTCGCCGAGAAGGCGAAGGCGAGCGGCGACAAGATCCTGGCGCGGGAAGCACGCTCGCGCATCGTCACGCTGTGGGGCTTCGAGCGCATCCTCGAGGGGCAGATCCCGGCGCTCACGCAGAAATTCGCGACGACTCCGCCCGACGTCGAATCCGGACGCATGCTCGCCGAGGTCCAGCTCCACCTCCGCAAGCTCGCCGATGCCGAGGCCACCTTGCGACGCGTCATCGCCGTCGCGCCCGGCGACGCCGACAGCTACCTTGCGCTCGAGCGCGTGCTCGTTCAGGAGAACAAGACCGGCGACGCCATCGCGGTCCTCGAGAAGCTCGTCGCCGTGGAGCCGAAGCGCGCGCGCGAGCTCTATCAGCGCATGGCGCAGTACGCGCTCGCGCTCTACCGCGACGACGACGCCATCAAGTACGCCGCGCGCGCCGTCGAGCTGAACCCGGACGACGCCGAGGGCCATCGCCGGCTCGGTGAGATGTATCGCCAGCGCCAGGACGTCGAGCACGCGATCGTCGAGTTCCGCGCCGCGATCGCCAAGAACGATCGCCTCTACATCACGTACCTCGAGCTCGCCGATCTCCTGCTCTCGAAGGGCCAGGGCGACGAGGCCGATCGCCTGTTCCGCCGCGTGATCCGCGGCGCTCCGGACGAGGAGCTCGTCTCGCGCGCGGCGCGCTTGTCGATGCAGATCAACCTCGGCAAGGGCACGCTCGAGTCGCTCGAGCAGGAGCTGCTGCCGCTCGCCATCGGCAATCCGCAGCGGAAGGTCTATCGCCGGCTGCTCGTCGAGATCTACGGCAACCTCACGTTCGCGCTCGTGCAGCGAAGCCGTCATGGCAGCGGCAAGGACGCTGACGACGCGCGCGCCGCGCTCGCTCGCATCGGCGGACGCGCCGTGAAGCCGCTGCTCGACGCGCTCGCCGACGGCGACGCCGGACAGCAGCGCGTGGCCATCGACGTGCTCGGCTACGTGCAGAACAAGAACGCGGGCTCTGCGCTGTTCGCATTCGCGACCGGGCCGGGCGAAGCATCGCTGCGCACACGGGCGATGCTGGCGTGCGGCGCGCTCCGCGACGTCGCGCTGCTGCCCAAGTACCAGGGCCTCCTCTTCCCCAAGCAGGAAGGCGGCGGCGAGGCCATGACGTCCGACACCATCGCCGTCGCAGCGACGTGGGCGGTGGCGAAGCTCGGCGACAAGAAGGCCGTCCCGCTGCTGCGAAAGGTGGCGCAGAGCGGAACGCCCGACATGCGCGCGTTCGCGGTGCTCGGGCTCGGCGCGCTGAAGGACAAGACGAGCACGGCGCTCCTCGCGGCGACCGCGCGCTCGCTCGACGCCGGGACGGTGGCGCGCGCAGCGGCGGCGTATGCGCTCGGTGAGGTCGGCGCGGAGACCGAAACCACGACACTGGTGACGCTGGCCGAGGGCACCGATGCGTTGCCGCGGCAGATGGCGATCCTCGCGCTCGCGCACATGGGCATGACGAAGGGCGAGCCGCCCGGAGGCAAGGCGGCGCTCGCGGCGATGGCCGACGCGGTGTTCTCCGGAGAAGCCGAGGGCGGGCGTGCGCGCCAGTCGTCGGACACGCTGCGCCAGGCGGCAGCCGGCGCGCTCGTGCTGCTCGCGACGAAGGGCGCGGCCGACAATCTCCCGGATGCGCTTCCGCCTCCCGACGAGAGCGTCGATGCCGAGTCGACGCTCGATCAGCTCGTTCCACGTGGCCTCTCTGCGAAGGACCGAGCGGCCGCGCTCGTGACGTTTGCGGATCCGCTGAGGCGCGCGGCGCAGAGCGCGCTCTCCACGTCGACGGAGCGCGCGCGTGCCGTGCTCGATGCGCTGGGCGCTCGCGAAGGCGCGTTCGAGCCGTTTCTCGGCAACGAGGACGCACCGGAGCTCGCCACCGCACGCGCGAAGGCTCGCGAGATCGCGCTCGGTCTCGAGCCGAGCGTGATCGCGCTGTCGCGTCATCCCGATCCGTCGGTCCGCCAGAAGGCGCTCGTGTTGCTCTCGCGGTCGAAGTCGGACGGCGCGGCGGCAGCGATCGCAACGGCGGTCACGGACTCCTCCGAGAACGTGCAGCGCGTCGCGCTTGCTTCGATCGGGCAGCATCCCGACGCGAAATCGGTCACGGCCGTCGCCAAGGTGATGCGTGCTCACGAGAGCTGGGCGATGCGCGTCCTCGCCGCGCAAGCGCTGGGACGCCTCGGCGCGTCCGGAGGTTGGGGGACGGCCGGGTCCGGTACGGGCCCAGGCGTCGAGGCCACGCGCCAGCTGAAGGAGGCGGCGACCAAGGAGCCGTACGCGCTCGTGCGCGAGGCCGCGCTCGTCGCGCTCTCCACGTACGACAAGAACGAGGCCTCGCAGCTCGCGGTGTCGATGGCGCAGTCGGATCCGGAGCCGCGCGTTCGCGAGACGGCGACCAAGATCCGCGCTGGCAAGTGACGCTGCTCACGCTCCGCCGCACT